>NZ_JBSSEF010000013.1:0-64354 GCF_054061455.1 Thermostichus sp. OS-CIW-20 | reverse complement strand
TGAGCGACCACAATTGTTCCGACATCTCCCGCACGAACTCGTTCCAATAAGGCAAGGAACTTTGGCCTTTTGAAGTTGAGACCGCCGCCAACCTCCTGGGAAAGCACTTTAGTGCAGGGCCATGGTCAACAATCCCTGCTGTCCCAGCAACACCTCCCGCAACAGGGTAACCAGGCCCACCCACACTACAGGCGCCATGTCCACCCCCCCCAGGGGCGGGATCAGGCGGCGTGTCGGGCGCAGCAAAAACTCCGTCAGGCCGACCACTGGCGAATAGGGCAGCCGAGAGGTATCCAGTTGCGGATACCAGGATAAGAAGATGCGCAGCACAAACAGAACGGTGTAGAGCGCCAGCAGCGGGCCCAGCACCCAAGTGGTGAAAATCGGCAGCATTGCTTTTGCAACAATTGAGTTTCAGGGGAGGTTCTTCACCTATTCTGCTCCAAGGAAAGCCGCCTGTGCAGATCCATCGGCTTGCCTTCAAACCAGAAGTTAGTCCTTTGGTCGCTGAAAAGGGATCCCTGGATCCGCTTCTGGCCAGTTCCAACCTAAAAGCCCGAGGAACCCAGAAATCTTCAGGATTCAAAGTGGGTTATTTCCCCAAAAAGCTCCCCTTGTGGGATGGCAGCAAGAAGGCTAGCGTCATAATGGTCATATCTTGCTGACTGCAGGCAGGGATCCCATGCAGGGAAGATTACAAGAGATCGATATCCGAAGCATCCTTCAATTGATCGAGTTGGGCCAGCGCACCGGTGAGCTTTTCGTAGAGGCCAGACCCTCCATCTACTGGTTTGTCTTTTTCTTGAACGGGCGAATCATCTACGCCTCTGAAACCGAAGGCCACATCGCCCGCCTCAAAGACTACCTGCGCCGCTTCAAGCTGGAAGCCGCCCTAGACGAAGTTCAGATCCCTCCCAAAGCTGCGGTCAATGCCCCCGAATACAACCGCCTCTGGTCTTTGCTGGAAAACCACAAGCTCAACCCCAGCCAAGGCAAGCAAATCCTGCTGGGCATGGTGCGGGAAGTCCTCTTCGACCTGCTCAGCCTCCACCAGGGCTCCTTCATTTTCGAGGCTGGATCCCCCTTGGCCCCCCAACTGACCACCTTTCCTGTCACCCCTCTGCTCGCCGAGATGGTCACCCAGGTGCAGGAGTGGAAAAAGCTGCACCCCTACATCCAAGACCCCAACCAAGCCCCCACCATCGTCAACCCCCTGCCCCTCCAGCAAACCCTGCCCGCCCCCGTCTTCAAGGCGCTGAGCGAGTGGTCGGACGGCAAAACCAGCATTCGCCAAATGGGTCGCTACCTGGGCCGAGACACCCTGGTGGTAGCCAAAGCCATCTATCCCTATGTTCGTCAAGGGGCGATCCACCTCTCCGATCCCGTCCTGATCATCGAGCCCCAGCGCACTCGTCCCCTCAAACCCAGCGACAAGCCCGCCCACATCCTCTGCATCGACGACTCCATGGCCATCCAAAAAACCGTGGAGTTCATCTTGCAAAACGAGGGCTACCAGGTCACCACCATCGGCAACCCCCTCAAAGCCCTGGGACAGGTGTTTCTCCTCAACCCCGACATGATCCTCTGCGATGTGGCCATGCCCAAGTTGGATGGGTACGAGCTGTGCGCCATGTTGCGCAAATCCAGCCAGTTCCGCGAAACCCCCATGATCATGCTCACCGGCAAGGACGGCTTCACCGACCGGCTCAAGGCCCGCATGGCCGGGGCCAACGAGTTTCTGAGCAAGCCCTTTTCTGAGAGGGAATTGTTGACCGTCGTCGAATCTTATGTGGGCCCACCTCCCAAGCGGGGCGGTGGCGAATAAGCGGGGGGCCAGCCGAAATCCCTAAAAAATGTCGAGATTCGAGCCAAGCAAGCAGAGTACTGCAGAATACTGGACAGAAGAGGAACTTCACCAAACAATAGGAGGTAGCCCAACCAGCCTGGGGCTGCAAGGCCAGATGCAGCCAAAAGCGCTGAAAGACAGGATCCCACTTCAGGTAGCCGCCAGGGTTGACCGGACACGCGAAACACAGCAGGGGCGAGATGACCATGAGCAAAGTACTGGTGGTGGATGATAACCGTACCTATCTGGAGGCCATTTCCAGCCTGCTCTCCGAGAGCGGGTTGGAAGTCTCCACAGCCATGGACGGTGTGGAGGCGATGGACATCATTCGTCAGCAGAAGCCTGACGTGGTGGTGCTGGACATCGTCATGCCTGGCATGAACGGCTACGAAGTGTGCCGGGAAGTGAAGAAAGATGAAAGCACCAAGCACATCCGCATCGTCGTGTGTTCCACCAAAGATCAAGTCTTTGATATCGAGTGGGCCAAGCGCAATCAAGCCGATGCCTATGTAACCAAACCTTTCAAGCCTCAAGAGCTATTGGCTACTATCAAACAGCAGTTGCGGGAGATCAAGGAGACCAGCCAAAAATGAGTCGCGTTCTGGTGGTGGAAGACAGCCAATCCCAGCGGGAGATGATCGGCAAGTTGCTGCAGGAAAACGGCTTCGAGGTGATGACGGTGGAAGATGGCGTGGAAGCCGTAGAGGCGGTGAAGCAAAACAAGCCCGACCTGATCGTGCTGGACATCGTCATGCCGCGGATGAATGGCTACGAAGTGTGCCGTCTCCTCAAGGCCGATCCGCTCACCCAAAAAACCCCGATTGTCATGTGTTCTTCCAAAGGCGAAGAGTTCGACCGCTACTGGGGGCTCCGCCAGGGAGCAGATGCCTATATTGCCAAGCCTTTCCAGCCGCAGGAACTGGTGGGTACGATTAAGCAATTGCTGAGAGGCTAGGAACCGCCCATCCCGCCTCTATGCCTGCTGGCAGAGCCCAAAGGGGTTCCATGCCCTGGACAAGGGAGCGGCGGCCACCCCTCCACAAGACCATCGATACGGGGGAGCGTCATGCTAGGGGATCTGGATCTGTTGATGGGGGATGAGACCCAAGAATTGCAGGAAATGGAGGCTCCCGAAGGTGAGCTATTCCTGAAATTCAAGGTCGCCACCGGAGAAGAATTTGCCCTGCCGGCAGTATCGGTTGTAGAGGTGATGAGCATCGGCCCTGAGAAAATTACCCCCATGCCGAATGTCGCGCCAGTTCTGCTGGGCACTCTGAACTTGCGGGGCGAAATTATCTGGGTTGCGGATCTGGGGCAGTTTTTGGGGATCAGCCCGCCCCTCAACCTCGACCGCGCCGAGCTCCCTGTGGTGGCCGTGATGGATCAACCGGATTTGCTGATGGGCCTGGCTGTGGATTTAATTGTGGGCATGGAGTGGCTGAAGACGGAAGCGGTGCGGCCTGTTCTCGTGGCTCCTGAGTCGATAGCTCCCTTCTTGCGAGGGGAATGGGTGGTGCCCGCGACGGGAGCCCGCTTGCCGCTGCTGGATCAGTCAGCCATCCTGAGATCCGACCGTTGGGGTTGAGGAATGGCTAGCCGCAAGTTCGGCAGAAATGCGGAAATTCCAAAGCCATTCACAATGGAAGGAATGGAGCCGATCTTGTTCCCTAGAGATTGGCGCCCGGCCACCCGGCGAGTGTGGCCGTGCTGCCCCAATGGTCTGTGGAAAGAGGGCAAGAGCCCATTCTTTTTGGGAGCAAAGCAGCCAGTTGGGAGAGGTAACCTATCTGTAGCTTAACAATCTAAAGGGTTTAGGCGGGTTGGTGTTGGGGGAGTTCTGGGCATTTGGGTTGAAGTAGCAACAGAGGTAGCCAAGCAGGGAAGGGAGGATCCATGGTTTCGAGCGCAAACAATCAGAGAGACTTTACCGAGGCAATGGTCGCCTTTTGGCAGGGAGACTACGTCGAGGCAGTGCGGTTGTTCAACCAGGTAGCCGCTGCTCAGCCGCAGGATACTGCTGTCAAGTTGCTGCTGGCCTCGGCCCAGAAGCAAGCGGGGCAGTTGCTGGAAGCCCGCCATACCTACGATACCATCCTCAAGACGGCCAGCGATCCTGAGGAGCTGGAGTCGGCCCGCAGGGGCCTGGAGGAGCTGCTCCAGATGGCGCCGGAGCTGGCGGATGTTCCCTCTCCGGCGCAGGAAGACAAGCTCCAACCTCAAGGGGAGTTCCCACCTCAACCGGAGGAGGCGGATCCCTTTCCCCAGTTTGAGTTTGAGGCGATGAGGGAACAGGAGGCCGACCCCTTTGCTCAGGATCTCTTCTCGATGCGAAGCGACAGCTTTGCCGCCGATGAGATGACTTTTGGCGAGGAAGAAAGCTTTGCGGATCCTTTTGAGACAAGGCTAGAAATGGAGCCTGCGGATCCGTTTGCCTCCTCTCACCCGCTGCCCGCCAACCCTCAGGTAACGCCGCCAGCGGTTCCGGGAGAGACCGCTTTGCGAGCGGGCAGGGAGCAGCCTCAAACAGACCCAGTGGTCGATGACGATTTTGCCTTCCTTAGCGAGTTCGACCGGCAGCACCTGCAGGATCTAGACAGTGATTCTATTACGCAGTTGGCTGGCGACGCGGCTTTTCCCGAGGAGATGGGCTTCTCCCTACCCACTTTTGGGGAAGAGGAGGTGGGATCCCTGGATGAGGGCCTGCCGACGGAATTGGCCACCCCCATGAGCGAGCCGATCCCTGCCCCCGAAGAAGACACGGCCGGTCCTGGCCCTGCTCTTTTCGAGCTCAACGAGCTGGACAGTCTGGATCGCGAACTGGCCGGCATGGAGGGCGGCGAGGTGCCGGTCTTCTCTCCCGATGAGGGGGAGACGCAGGAGGCGGGCGGAACGGCTCGCAGCTCGCCTACAATCTCGATGCCCCTCCCAGGGGGCCAGGGAGCGGGGATGTTCGCTGGGATCGCCAACCGCCCGCTTGCCGATCGGCAGTTGGCCACAGCGCTGATCCAAGGAGCCGTGAGTTTGGCTGCCGGGTTGGCCATTGGCCTGGGGATCCCCGCCAATGGGGGAGCTCGCTTGCTTGCCGGGGTCATCGGGGGTGGAATGATCGGCACGGGAGCCGGGGTTGTGCTGGGGGCCAGCAGTGCCAAACACATTCGCTCCACCGCTCAAGAGCTGGCCAGCCACTTTGCCGCCTTGGCCCAGGGGAATTACTCCGTCAGAGCAGAGGCGAGAGGGGATGACGAGTTGGGCCGCTTGGCCAACAGCTTTAACCAAATGGCTGCCGCCCTGGAGGCCCATTTTGCCGATCTGAGCCAGCGAGCTGCCGAGCAGGGACAGGCCAAGGAGGACTTACAACGCCAGGTCATTCGCCTGCTGGACGACGTCGAGGGGGCAGCCCGCGGGGACTTAACGGTGCGGGCGGAGGTCACTGCCGATGTGCTCGGCGCCGTCGCCGACTCTTTCAACCTGACCATTCGCAGCTTGCGGGACATCGTTGTCCAAGTGAAGCGGGCCGCCGCTGCCGTCAACGATGCGGCTTTGCAGAGCGAGAACTTTGCCCGCAGCCTCTCTGCTGATGCCTTGCGCCAGGCGGAGGAGATTTCCAACTCCCTCAACTCCATTCAGGAGATGACGGAATCAATTCAAGAGGTAGCCAGCAACGCCCGCGAGGCGGCCAACGTAACTGCTCAAGCCACGGAAGCAGCCGCCCGCGGCGGAGAAGCAGTGGATCGCACGGTGGCCAGCATCCTGGAAATTCGGGAAATGGCAGCAGAGACGACCCGCAAGGTGAAACGCTTGGCAGAATCCTCCCAAGAAATCTCCAAGATCGTGGCCTTGATTTCTCAAATTGCTTCGCGCACCAACCTGCTCGCCCTCAACGCCAGTATTGAGGCCGCCCGGGCGGGCGAGGCGGGACGGGGCTTTGCCATCGTGGCCGACGAGGTGCGACAACTGGCCGACCGGGCCGCCAAAGCCTCGAAGGAGATCGAGCAGATTGTGCTGCAGATCCAGTCGGAGACCAGCAACGTGATGACGGCCATGGAGGAGGGCACGCAGGTGGTGATCCAGGGGACGCGGCGGGCTGAGCAGGCCAAAAGCAGCCTAGACGAGATCATCGAGGTCAGCCGGCGGATCGATGGGCTGGTGCGGGCTATTTCTCAGGCTACCGTGCAGCAAACAGAAACCTCTCGCGCCGTGGCCCAGGTAATGCAATCAGTGGAGCTGACTGCCAACGAGACGTCCGAAGAGGCGCAGAAGGTAGCCAGCTCGCTGCAACAGTTGGTGAGCATCGCTCGCGAGCTGCAAGCTTCTGTCGGTCGCTTCCGGGTGGGGGATGAATGAGCAAATCTGCTCGGTTGGCGGGCATCCTAGGGACAAGCAAGGATCCCGATGGGAAGTTGCCGCACTTCAGGGACATCGGGATCCCTCTGTCCCAAGACAGAATCCGGGCATGGGAGAGCTTCCCCTGTCCGATCTGCTACTACTGATATGAGTACCTGTGGGCTGTAGGAGGAACCTCCTGCCATGAATGAAGAAGCACAAAAGCGGATCCTCGGTTATTTTATCGAAGAAGCCCGCGACCACTTGGCAACGATCGAGCAAGGGCTCCTCAGCCTGCGGGACAGCGTGAGCGATCCTGAGCTGATCAACGAGTTGTTCCGAGCTGCCCACTCCATCAAAGGCGGAGCGGCCATGCTGGCCCTCGCCAGCATTCAGCGGACTGCCCACCGCCTAGAGGATTTCTTCAACGTGTTTCGCTCTCGCCCGGGCGAAGTGCCGGTGGATCAGCACTTGGAGACGCTGCTGCTGCGAGTTTTTGATGGGTTGGCGGCGTTGTTGGACGAGCTGCAGAGCCCTCGCGGTCTCACCCAGGAGTTCAGCAACGCGACGCTGGCGGAACTGGAGCCGGTTTTTCAGGAGACTGAAAACTACATTCAGAGCCTTCTCGGCGCTGGCCCTGTCGCTAGCTCTGCTCCGGCTGCCCCCCCGCCGCCGGCGGCCCGCACCCTACAACAAGAGATGGCGGAAGTGGTGCCGCAGCAATTGCGGCAGATGTTGGAGCTGTTCAAGCGAGGGGATCAGCCGGGCATTCGCGAGCAGTTGCGGGAGGCAAATGCCGTTCTCAAGCAGATCGGGCAAGCCCATCATCTGGCGGGCTGGCAGCAGCTCACAGAAACCTTCGAGCAAGCCCTGGGCAACCCCGACGCCGATCTGCGAACGTTGGCGTTGGTCGCCCTGCGAGACTTGAAGCAGGGGCAGCAGCTTATCTTGGCGGGCAGGGCCGAAGAGGTGACGGCCTCGGCGGAATTGCAGCAATTGGCTCGCCCGGCGGCTCCCGCTCCGCCGCCGGATCCTTTGGAGGTGGTGGTTCACCAGCAGATCCCGGCCCTGTTGCGCCAGATGCTGGAGCTGTTCAAGCGTCCTGACGACCCGGCAACGCGGCCTGCCCTGCAAAGCTTGGCCCAATCGCTCCAGCAGGTGGGACAGGCCGAAGGTGTGGATCTGGGCGGCTGGACGGCCCTAGCCCGCCTGATTGGCGAGATCCTGGCAGATCCTGCCCAGGATTTGCGGCAACTGGCTCTGCCGGTTCTGAGAGATTTGAAACAGGCTCACCAAGCTCTGGCCAGCGGAGCAGCGCAGACCATCCAGCCCTCCGCTGAGTTGTTGGCCTTCCGCCCTGTGCTGCCGGCCCTTGAGGAGCCAGAGCCGCTCTTCCTCGAACCCGAGAGCACGCCTGCCCCAGCGGACTGGGCCGCTGCTGGGATCCCGGCAGAAGAATCCTCTGCCCCTGATGGGAGCCAAGAAGAACCTGAACCAGGAGAGGCGATCCCCGTCGAAGCAACCCTGCAAGCGGAGGAGGCGGCCTGGGATCTGCTGGCCGAACAGCCGCCGTCCACTTTGGAGATGGACAGCGTTCTGGCGGGCGAGGAGGGCCCAGGGCTGAGCTGGCCGGAGATGTCCACCGAGGCTTTGCCAGAGGAAGACTGGCAAGCAGCCGCCGACCTTGCCCAAGAGGGCGTCGCCGCGCCAGAAGAAGCCGCAGCAGCCCGCGGCTGGCTCCAGGATAGGCTGAGCTTTGGCTCAGGCGATTTCGACGCCCCTCCTTTGAGCCTGGAAGCAGAAGCCTCCGCCGCCTTTGACGAGCTGTTTGCCAACGCAGAGCAGCTATCCGATATTGAAGAGCCGCCGCCGGAGCTGATCCCTCCTTCCCCCGAGCCTTTTTCGCAGGCGCTTGAGGAGCTGAGCCCAGAAGAGGGGGGAGCGGAAACGGATTTGGCGGAGCTGTTTGCCGAAGTAATGGGCGAAGCGGCGGCAGAGCTGTCACCTGTCGAGCCTGCCGAGCTGACAGGAGCCGAGGAAACCAGCCAGGCCATCTGGGATGTCCCCGCCCAGGAGCGGGCGGCCCAAGTCGCTGCGGAAAGCCCCGAGGAAGCCTCGGCTGCAGACGAAGCTGCAAGTGTCGGAGTGGAAGCCTTGTTCGAGCTCGAGGAGCTGGCAGTAGAGAGCTCTCCTCTGCAGGAGCTGTCTCAGTTGCCTGACTTTGGGGCTGCTCCCGACAGCGGGCCGGAAGCGGATCTTTGGGCAGAGGAGCCGTCTCCGTCCCTCCAGCCTGGGGATGGGGAGGCGGCCGCAGACTTGTGGGCTGAGTTCCCCGCCGACATCTGGCCGGGGGACTTTTCTGTCCCCGATGAGACGGGATCCCTGACATCTTTGGACTCTGCGGCTGAAGGCGGCCTGGAGAGCCTTGTCTCGGCGGCGGATCAGGCCTGGTGGAGCCCAGAAGAAGCAGGCGAACCTTCCCCCTCTTTCGAGGTGGCTTCTCAACCCTCTTCTGACCTTGCCGACTCTGCCGCAGTCGAGCAACTGGAAGACCTTTTCGCCGAAGAATCTTCGCCCGGCGAACCTGCCGCTGCGGCGGAGAGCTTCTTGGCCCCTTCCGACGAGTCGACGGCGGCGGAAACCCCGGACTTGGGGGCCGAGCTGAGCCTAGCCGATCTCTTCGCCGGGGAGACGCTGGAGGATGCCCCGAGCACGGGGGATGCGGCACAGGCCCAGGACTGGGCTCTTTTGGAGAACCTCTTCCCGGTTCAGGAAGAAGCTCTCTATCCTGAGGGCCAGCCCGCGGAGGCCTTCGACCGCCTCGAGGCTCTATTTGCCGAGGAGCCCGCTACCGAAGCACTGAGCTTAGAAACCAGCGGATCCCTCTCGGCCATGGATGGCGAGGTGGATTTGGATGAGTTGAGCCGGTTCTTTGCAGAAGGGGAGGCCGCCCAGGAAGCGATCCCCTCAGATCTGGCCACTTTCCTGGGCGAGGCAGAGGCTTTGCAAGGGAGCAGTCTGGAGGGAGTGACTCTGCCTGAGCCAGAACCACTTGTAGCTGCAGCAGAGCAAGGCGGAGCTTCCCAGCCAGCAGAGGACGATCTGGCCAGCCAACTGGAAAGCCTGTTCGCGGAGGATGAGCTCTTGGCTGCCCAGAGCGCGACTGTTTCCCCAGATGAGACACAGCCTTTGGAGGAAGAAGCGCCGGAAGCCTCTCCTGCCCCAAGTTTGGACGATTTGGCCGCCCTTTTCGATGCCGCCGAACCAGCGGTGCCCCCTGAGCTAGAGGAGGTCATCGCTCCCATTGTGGGATCCCCTACAGCCGTGAGCGGCGAGGTCGCCGACGATTTCGCAGCCCAACTGGAATCCCTCCTAGGCGATCTCGAGGTCGCCCCCCAAGTCTCTGCAGCAGCGCCGGCGCCTTCTCCGCCCGCTGTCGCCGCCCCAGCAACAGCCGCCCCCACGGCACCGGCTACCCCAACAGCACCGACCACACGGCGATCTGCCCTCAGCAATCCTGTAATGCGGGTGGAGGTGCGCCACCTCGACTCCATCAACAACTTGGTGGGAGAGCTGGTGGTCATCCGCAACAGCATGGAGCAAAACCAAACTCGCCTGCGCCAGTTTCTGGATGGCCTATTGGGCCGGGTGCAACAGCTAGGGGAGCTGGGCCAGCGCATGCGGGATCAGTACGACCGCTCGTTGCTGGAAGCGGCGCTGTTCTCCAGCCGCAGCAGCGCGGCAACGGTGGGGTTTGGTCGGAACGGCGAGGAATCCCCTCGGGGACGGGTGGGTCATTCCATAGGCCAAGAGTTCGACAAGTTGGAGATGGATCAGTTTACGGCCTTCCACACGCTGGCCCAGGAGATCATTGAGCTCATCGTGCGGGTGCGCGAGTCTTCTTCCGACATCGAGTTTGCGGTGGACGAGGCAGAGCAGATCACCCGCCAATTCCGCCAGGTCACCACCCAACTGCAAGAAGGCCTGAACCGGGCGCGCATGGTGCCCTTCTCGCAAATTGCCGACCGGCTGCCCCGCGCCGTCCGTGACCTCTCCATCAAAACGGGCAAACAGGCCAGCCTGGTGGTGGAAGGCCGCGACACCCTCATCGACAAGGCCATCCTGGAAGAGCTTTCCGACCCGATGACCCACCTGGTGAACAATGCCCTGGTGCACGGGATCGAGCCCCCTGAGGAGCGGCGCCGCTTGGGCAAGCCCCCTGAAGGCAAGATCACCGTCAAAGCTTTCTACCAGGGCAACCAGACAATCATCGTCGTCGCCGACGACGGTGCCGGCATCCCGGTGGAGAAAATCAAGGCCAAGGCGCAAAGGCTGGGGCTGCTGTCAGAGCAGGCAACCGAAGAAGAAGTGTTCAACGTCCTCTTCCACCCCGGCTTTAGCGTTCGCGAGGCCAGCGAGGTGGACGATCTGGCCGGGCGGGGGGTTGGCTTGGACGTGGTGCGCCGCAACATCACCGATCTGCGCGGCAGCATCCAAGTGGATTCCGTGCGCGGCAAGGGCACCACCTTCACCATCCGCCTGCCGCTTACCCTGAGCATTTCCAAGGCAATGGTGTGTGTCAGCGACAAAGCCCTGATCGCCTTCCCCCTCGACGGTGTGGAGGAGATGCTGGATGTTCCCGTCGACGAGGTGCAGCCGGATGAACAGGGGCGGCCCTCCATTCCCTGGCGGGATCAACGCCTTCCCTTCCAGCCCCTCTCGAATCTGTTGTCCTACAGCCGCAGCCACAGCCGCAGCCGCTCAGAGGTCTACAGCATCGCCCAAGAGGAGGGCATCCTGCCCATCGTCGTCCTGCAAAGTGCCGGCCAGTACGTTGCCCTGCAGGTGGACAGCTTTGTGGAAGAGCAGGAAATCGTGATCAAGCAATTGCGCGGGCCTGTGCCCAAACCACCTGGCATTTCTGGGGCAACGGTGCTGGGCAATGGTCGCGTGCTGCCAATTGCTGACGTCCTTGAACTGGTAGATATGGCCCAAGGCCGCCGTCGCGATCTCAGCCGCCTCTGGGCGGAGCGTCGCGCTGCGGAGCCACGTGCCGAGGAAACCCATCAAACCACGGTGCTCATTGTGGACGACTCGATTGCAGTGCGGGAACTGCTCTCCATGTCCTTTCAAAAGGTGGGCTACCGGGTGGAGCAAGCCCGCGATGGCCAGGACGCCTGGGAAAAGCTTCGCGGTGGCTTGCGCTGCGATCTCATCTTTTGCGACATCGAGATGCCGCGCATGGACGGCTTGGAGTTGCTCTCCCGCATACGGGCAGACAGCAACCTCAGGCATATTCCAGTAGCTATGCTCACCTCACGGGGGGCAGAACGGCACCGGCAGACAGCCCGCGAGCTGGGAGCCACTGCCTACTTCACCAAGCCCTACTTGGAGGAAGAGCTGTTCAGCGCTGCCGCTCGCATGTTGCAAGGGGAGCAGTTGTTGGCACCCAACCCCACTTCCTGAACTGGCGACGCCAGGGGCGCCCAGATGGAGGCACCAAGCTAAGGGATCCCACTCTGGCGCCAGGATCGCCAAAGGGTTTGACTCCAGAGGGGGCTGGAAGGCGTAGGATATTGACCTGTTGTCCTCGGAGAGAAGTGGCGATGCGCCTGACTGTCTGTGCTCTCATCCTGGCTGGTGGGTTTGTCCTGGGCAATCCCTGGCTTGCCAGGGAGCTGGGGCTAGAGGCAACTGCTCATGAGAACAAGGGGGGGCTCTCAATCCAGAGAGCTCATCGGCTAGGCCTAGGCCCTGCCGACGAATCCTTCGAACTGCGGTTTCTGGATGCGATGATCCTCCACCACGAGGGAGCGGTGAGCATGGCCACAGAAGCCCTGCAAAAATCCCGGCGGCGGGAAATTCGTCAGTTGGCCAGGGCCATTGGGGTCGCCCAAAGCCAAGAAATCAAGCAGATGCAAGACTGGCGGCTGAGCTGGTACCCGCTAGCTCCCCAGGAGCCCGTCATGTGGCATGAAGAGATGGGCCACCAGATGGCCATGACTCCAGAAATGATCTCGGCTATGCGCATGGATACCGACCTGGGAGCCGCTGACCCTGAGTTCGATCTGCGCTTCCTGCAAGCAATGATCCAGCACCACGAAGGAGCCCTGGTCATGGCTAGAGAGGCTCTGGAAAAATCCAAGTGCCCCGAGATTCGGCAACTGGCAACAGCCATTGTCACTACCCAGCAAGCGGAGATTGAGCAAATGCGGGCCTGGCAAAAGCGGTGGTATCCGCGCTAGGGCCGCTGGGATCGTTTGCAGGCCTCAGCAGGCTCTGTAAAGATGATGGGATGCGAGCAAGGCCGGCTCTTGCGGCTGCCCGCAGCACTCAGAGGATTCCCCTGCATTGCCAATGGCCCTAGAGCTGCCCTCCTTCCCTCAACACCCGGCTTTGCTCCCACCGCTTCGCCCAGAGTGGAGATCCCGCTGGCTGGCGGGGCTGGCCGTTTTGCTGCTGTGTTTGGGATCCCCCAACCGCTGGCTGCACTGGTTTCCGGGAGCGCTGCTGGGCCTAGCGCCTCTGTTTTACCTTTGCGAACAGCAACAGGGTTGGAGGCAGTGGCGTTTGGCCTATGGCCTCTGGTTTTGCGTGTGCCTGTACGCCTTCTGGGTGGATCCCTTCTCGCTTCAAGTGCTCAGCGCCTGGGAGATCCTGGGAGGAGCAGTGGTGGCTCCCCTGATCCCTCTGTTTTTCACAACAGCCACGGTCTTGAGCTTGGCGCTGAGCCGGCCCCTCCCCCCCTGGGCACGTCCCCTGGGCCTGGCCACGGTCTGGACAGGCCTGGATGGGCTGCTGGGCCTGCTCTGGTGGCCGATCCCCTTTCATTGGGGATCCCTGCTCTTTGACTGGCCCCTGGGGATCCAAATTGCCGATCTCACCGGGATCTGGGGAGTGACCTTTTTTGCCGTGTTCGTCAATGGCGTGGTTTGGCAGTTGGCCGAGCAGCTCCGCTGCCAATGGAGGGCAGAGGGATCCTGCTCGGGGGCCGAGAACCCGGATATCCGGCGCACGCTGGCCTGCGGCTTAGGTCTGGGGGGGCTGGTCTTGGCCTATGGCAGCCTGCGGCTGGCCTACTTTGATGTTTTAGCGGCGGCGGAAGGGGATCCCAGCTTTCGCGTGGGGACGGTGCAGCAGGTGGCCTGGTTGGAAGCCGATCGCAGTTGGGAGTACCGCAGCCAGCGCTACCGGGAGTTGCACCAGCTTTCGGCCCAGGCGGTGGCCGAGGGGGCGCAGTTGGTGATCTGGCCGGAAGGAGCCTTGCGGGCCCGGTTGCTGAACACCCCCCTGCAACCCCATGTGATCGAGCCAATGCGAGCCATCCTCCCCCCAGAAGGGGCTTTGATTACGGGGGCCACGGAGCCGGATCCCCGCACAGCCCACCTGCCGGAGGAGGAGCAGCGATTTTTCAACACCGCCCTCTTCTTCAACGCCCAAGGCCAAGTGCTGGATTGGTTTGGCAAGCAGTGGATCTTCCCCTATTTTGAGTCGGGGCGCTACGCGCCCTCCCCAGATGGCTATCGGCCGCTGGCGGGAGGGGAGCTGTTTGGGCCTTTGGGGGTGATGATCTGCTTGGAGAGTGTATTGCCCGCCCCCAGCCGAACTCTGACCCGCAATGGAGCAGAGTCGTTGATCGTGATCTCCGACGATAGCTGGTTTGGCAACAGCCACTGGCCCATGCTCCACGGCCGGCTTTCGGTTTTCCGGGCGGTCGAAAACCGGCGCAGCGTGGTCTTTGTCAACAACACCGGCGGCAACCTGGTGGTGGATCCCTCAGGTCGACTCCAGCAGGTGGGCCCGATTTTTCAGCGCGGAGTGGTGACTGGAGAGGTCAGGCGGCAATCCCAGGTAACCTTCTACACGCGCACAGGCGACTGGCTGGCCTGGTTAACCTTAGGTCTTTCTCTAGGATTGACGGCCTGGGGATCCCGAGCAGGGCAAGGATGCGCTAAGATTGGTGAGCATCAATAGTCTAAGTCAGCTTTCCCGTCCCGCGTTCCCAGTTTGCGCTGCTGAACTGGCTGAACAAAGGGATGCGGAATTGCTTACCCTTGCTGATGTAGCTCAGTCGGTAGAGCAGCTCACTCGTAATGAGCAGGTCATCGGTTCGAGTCCGATCATCAGCTTTGGAGCCTTGTCCGGCCCTCACGGGGCTACTGACCTAGGCTGGCCTAGCGCGGGGATCCCCTCTCCCAGGAGGGGGACATGAAGAGCGTAGCCAGTTGGTCGGGGCTTCGCCTTATGCTGAGAAGTATGGCCATTTCCCCGGCAGCGGTCTTTGGCAATGGCAACCCCCTTCTCTTGGCCCTATCGCACCCCAGGGATCCCGGACTCCGCCTTTGAGCGGATCCCGGGGATCCCGATGAGCCCCCGCGAGGTACGCGTGCTGGTGCTAAGCCAGTTGCGCCTGGGAGAAGACCACTGCCTATGGGATATCGGCGCCGGGACAGGCACCATCGCCATCGAAGCGGCCATTCTCTGCCCCCGCGCTCGCGTGATTGCCATCGAGCGCGATGCCGAGGTGGTCAGCTTGATCGAGAGCAACTGCGAGAAATTCGGCCTCAACAACGTGCAAGTAATCCAGGGCACCGCCCCCGATTGCTTGCATCAGCTCTCTCCGCCCCCCGATCGCATCTGTATCGAAGGTGGCCATCCCCTACGGGAGATCCTGGAGGCCTCCTGGAACCATCTCAAACCCAACGGCAGGATTGTGGCGACCACCAACTCTCTGGAGGGGCTCTACGGCCTCTCTGCCGGGCTGGCTGCCGTGCGAGCTCATCATGTGGAGGTGATCCAATCAGCCGTGAACCGCCTGGAACACCGCGGTCGCAGCCAACTGTTGCTGCCTCTGGATCCCACCTTTGTGTTAAGCGGGGAAAAATCCAGCTAAATCTTGTAAGAAATCCGTTTATATTTTTTGCAAATCCCTTCGCAAAGTAATGGGCTCAAGAAAATTGGGCTAGCCCAAGCCCTCTTTGGAGATCGGCAAAGCACAAACCTTAAGCTATGCCGATATTTCTAGATTGCAGACTTTCATTTGCCCTTATACCAGAGACAGAGAGCTGCGGATCCCAGGGCCATGGATGAATTGCAACACCCCTTTCCCGAATCACGAGAAGTGAGGCTGCGACAACTGCTAATTCGAGAGCGCTGGCCGGAAATGCTGAAGGGCTGCCGGGCCTGCATCCATTGGGACGACTTCAAGCGACCCGAATGCTGCGGCGACTGCGGCATTGGCGATCGCCGCAGACAAGAAGCAGAAAACCAGCCCAGCAAATCTTCAGGCATTTAGCCTGGGCAGATTCTCCCCATCGGGAGCCGATTCTAGTAGTTATTTTTGCCCAGCAATTTCTACCTTAGGCTCATCAAAACGCCGGAGAGAGGAACTTCTTGGGGAGGCAGCAGAGGCACCTCTACTTTCGCCACTTCCTGCTCGTAAATGCCCAGCTGGCGAGCGGCAGCCGTCGAAATATCCAGATCTCGACCGCGAACAAAAGGGCCCCGAGCCAGAACATCCACCACCACTCTAGGCCTGGGATCCTCAGAATTGGTCAAAGTCTCCCAAAAACGTGTCCGGGAATACACTGATGAGCCCCACGGATCCCAGGTTCCGCAGAGGGATCTTTCGGCTGAAGTCAGTGGGCTTGGGTTGGGGCAATGCTCCCAGAAGCCGGCGCGGCTCCTCAAGGGCGAGGGGATCCCGGAGAAATGCAAACCACTGTATCAATTTCTACATAGTTCTCTACATTCCGCAGTCTTCGTTAGGGGCTGAGCTAGAGTGTTTCCAGCAGGCTCCTGGGGTGGGCTGCCTTTTCAGGAGGCCAAGTGCCGCGACTGATCGCATCAGCGGGCTGGAGGCACTTGGTTAGCAATTGGCAGGAGTAGCGATGCCAGCATCGCAACGGCAAGCTAGGCGCGAGAACAGCCTGGCCAAGCTTCGCAAGGAACGCCGGAGGGCAAGCAGAGGATCTAGGCCCAGCGGCCCAAAACATGTTACAGGTTCTCCCCCAGCCTGAAACCTCCGTAGGGGCGAGGGGGCGTACACAGAAGAGCTTACAGCCGTGTTGGTACCTATGTTTGCCGTGGATGGGAAAACCCCCCTGATGTTAATCAAACCCAGCCCCGCCAGACGGTGGGTAGCAAGCGGCGAAGCCACACTCCCCTGGCAGCGAGGTGAGCGGGGCGTGCGGCTGAAAGCAACCAATCGAGTGAGTTTGCAGGAGGTCGCTTCTGGCAAGCAGCTATGGCAAAATGCCAACCTAGGGTATTGCAAGTTTTTAACGTTCAACGGTTGGAGGGCACGGCTCCTAACAGCGCCGTGTAATGGTGTGTGATGAAAGTTGGAGATCGAGTGCGGGTGCGTACCAGCGTGATCGTCTATCACCACCCGGAACATCGCAATCAACCTTTTGACCTCAAAGGTATGGAGGGAGAAGTGACGGCTGTGATCCAAGACTGGAACGGCCGCCCGATCAGCGCTAATTTTCCCTTTCAGGTGCAGTTTGGGAATAAGTTCCGCGCCCACCTCCAGGCCGACGAGCTGGAGGTGATCGAGGCGAGCCCTTCCTCCGAGCCTGCGGCCTAGGTGAGACCCAGCAGGGTACGGTTGGTTTCCAGAATCGGCTGGATCAAAGCAAACTCCGCGGGGGTGAGGTACTTGGCTATCACCTCTTGCAAGAAGCGGTAGGTAGCCTCACAACTGCGCTGGGTGCGGAAGGCCCGCATCAAGGTCTGAAACCAGTAGAGAAATCGCTCCTTGTAGCGCTGCTCATCGTCTAGGAGCATGGCCAAAGCCGAGAGGCGCAAAACCCGCACGGTGTCGGCTCTCCATTTGTTGCGGAAATCCTCCACCCCTCGCATGAGCAAGTAGGGATCCAGAGCGCGCAGCTTCGCCTCCACCTCGCCGACAATCTGGGCTTCCGCCGCTTGGATTTTGCGATAGGCGCCCAGGCGCAGCTCAAAGGAGGCCAGGTAGCTCTCCATGAACTGCATCTCCTCATCTCTGAGGTAGCGTCCGTCGGCAGCCAGGCTCAGTTGGCGCAGTTGAGTCAGCATGGGGATTCCCTAGAAAACCAAGGAGAGAGGGGGAGTGCGGCCCTTTCGCCCCCGATCCTAGCCGCAAGCCCGTTGACAAAAGTGCGCGATCCTGCGGATCTTCGGCTATTCTCCCCGGCCTCTCAGCTGGGTTAATATTAATTAATAGTCTATCGTTGCAAGAATCCACTCGACCCCAGATGCCATCTGTGAGTTCGATAAAAAGCACCCTTTGGGAGGAAACGCTTCCGTGAGTCAGAAAGGTAAAAACAAAAAATGGAGAAGCGCCGGATTGTACGCGTTGCTGGCCATTGTCTTGATCTCGCTGGCCACAACCTTCTTCGGCACCCGTCCGGCTGAGCGTCTGGAGATCAGCTACTCCGACCTGATGAGCCGCATAGAACGGGGCGAGGTCAGCAAAGTCTTGGTCGAGATCGCCCCCGATGGTCGCCAAATTGCCATTGCCGAGGCGGAAATCAACAACCGCGCCACCCAAGTGCTGGTCAACCTGCCTCCCCTCACCCCCGAGTTTGAGAACACCTTGCTTGCGCAAGGGGTGGAGCTGGCGGTGCGCCCGGTTCAGGAGGAGGGTCTGCTGGGGCGCATCCTCAGCACCTTCTTCCTGCCCGTCTTGCTGCTGCTTGGCCTGTTTTTCCTGTTGCGCCGAGCCCAAAACGGCCCTGGCAGCCAGGCGCTCAACTTTGGCAAGTCGAGGGCAAGGGTGCAGATGGAGCCGAAAACTCAGGTTACCTTCAACGATGTGGCTGGTGTTGACCAGGCCAAGTTGGAGCTGGCCGAGGTGGTGGACTTTTTGAAAAACCCCGAGCGGTACAACGCTCTGGGCGCCAGGATCCCGCGCGGGGTGTTGCTGGTCGGCCCCCCAGGTACAGGTAAAACCCTGTTGGCCCGCGCTGTGGCCGGAGAGGCGGGTGTGCCCTTCTTCTCCATTTCTGGCTCTGAGTTTGTGGAGATGTTTGTTGGAGTGGGGGCCTCGCGGGTGCGGGATCTGTTCGAGCAGGCCAAGCAAAATGCCCCCTGTATTGTCTTCATCGACGAAATCGATGCCGTGGGTCGGCAGCGGGGAGCCGGCCTAGGAGGTGGCAACGACGAGCGGGAGCAAACCCTGAACCAGTTGCTGACCGAGATGGACGGCTTTGAGGGCAACTCCGGCATCATCGTTATCGCCGCCACCAACCGCCCCGATGTGTTGGATGCAGCGCTGCTGCGGCCCGGTCGCTTTGACCGCCAAGTGACGGTGGATCGCCCCGACTTCCAGGGCCGCCTGGAGATCCTCAAGGTGCATGCCCGCGGCAAAACCTTGGCCGCCGATGTGGATCTGGAGAAATTGGCCCGCCGCACCCCTGGGTTTACCGGCGCAGACCTGGCCAACCTACTCAACGAAGCGGCCATCTTGGCGGCCCGCCGCAACCTCACCGAGATCTCGATGGACGAGATCAACGACGCCGTGGATCGGGTGTTGGCTGGCCCAGAGAAGAAGGATCGCCTCATGAGCGAGCGGCGCAAGGAGCTGGTGGCCTACCACGAGGCAGGACACGCCCTGGTGGGATCCCTCTTGCCCAACTACGATCCCATTCAAAAGGTCAGCATCATTCCCCGCGGCCAGGCGGGCGGCCTCACCTGGTTCATGCCCAGCGATGATGACATGGGCCTGACCACCCGTGCCCACTTGAAAAACATGATGACCGTCGCCCTGGGGGGTCGGGTGGCAGAGGAGGTGGTCTATGGCGAGGCGGAGGTGACCACGGGGGCAGCCAGCGACCTACAGCAGGTGGCCCGCATTGCCCGCAACATGGTCACCCGCTTTGGCATGAGCGACCGCCTGGGCAACGTGGCCCTGGGACGCCAGTATGCCAATATCTTCCTAGGCCGTGAGATCGCTGCAGAGCGGGATTTCTCCGAGGAGACGGCGGCCCTCATCGACGAAGAGGTGCGACGTCTGGTGAATGAGGCCTACCAACGGGCCACTTACCTGATCCGGGAAAACCGCGCCCTCTTGGATCGCATCGCCCGCCGCTTGGTGGAGGCCGAAACCATTGATGGGGAAGAGCTGCAAGCGATCATCGACAGCTCGGAGGTGGTGATGCTACCGCCTGAGGAGGAGCCGGAGCCGCTGACCTTCCCGATAACCCTCAACGCTAGTGCCTAGTCTCCATGGACACAGGCCAGGGATCCCTGCCTTTTCGCCTGAGGAGGGCGGGGATCCCGATTTTTGCATGATGATAACTATCTCCCCTCTCCCAGAGAGAGGTTGGGGGTGGTCGCGTCGGCGGCGCGGCGCGCTTGGGCCATCCCTCAGGGAGAAGGGCTGGGTTGAGGGAGGCTAACTTAGCTAACGACGGCCGAGCCCGACAAGATGCGACTCACCTCCGTTTCGATAGGCTGGGGCTCATACATTTTCAGGACGTACTCAGCCACCATGCGGTCGGTGTTGAAGACCGGGTTGAGGGTGCGGATTGCTTCTTTCATGCGAGCAATCCAGCGGCGCGGGATCCCTTTTTCATCCCGGTCGTAGAACATAGGGATAATCTCGTATTCCAACACATCGTAGAGGGAGCTGGCGTCCAGATCGTCTTGGGCGGCTGGATCCAGACCTTCGATTTCTTGGCCGATGGCCCAGCCATTGCGACCGTTGTAGCCTTCGGGCCACCAGCCGTCCAAAACGGAGAGGTTGAGCCCCCCGTTGAAGCCCACTTTTTGGCCGGAGGTGCCGGAGGCCTCCAGAGGACGCCGCGGGTTGTTCAGCCAAAGATCCACCCCTTGGACCAAATTGCGGCTGACGTAGGCATCGTAATTTTCAATAAAGGCAACCCTGTGGGCCACCTCAGGCCGATTCGACCATTCCACCACCCGTTGGATCAGGCGCTTACCCTCTTCATCTCGCGGGTGAGCCTTGCCGGCAAAGATAATCTGCACAGGGTACTCTTTGTTGGTGAAGATGCGGGTCACTCGCTCCAAATTCCGCAAGATGAGGTCTCCTCGCTTGTAGGTGCTAAAGCGCCGGGCAAACCCAATCGTCAGGATCTTGGGATCCAACAACTGGTTGACGGCCTGGAGACGTTCGTTGCTTTCGCCGCGGTTGCGCCGCGCCCGCAACACCCGGTGGCGGGTAAAAGACACCAACCGCTCCCGCAGGGCTTCCTTGCGCCGCCACAGCTCCTCATCGGGAATTTCTTCCACCTTGGCCCACAGCTCCGGATCCGACACCCGCTCCGGCCAGTCGGGACCCAGGTATTGGTCGTAGAGGTTCCAGAAGAGGGGGGCAACCCAGGTGCGGGCGTGAACCCCGTTGGTAATGGAGCCGATGGGCACCTCCTCCACCGACCGCTCTGGGTAGAGCACATGCCACATTTGGCGAGAGACGCGCCCATGTAACTTGCTCACCCCGTTGGCTGCACGTGCGTAGCGCAAAGCCAGCACCGTCATATTGAAGCGCTCCCAGGGATCCCCGCCGCGCCGCGCCCCCAGAGCCAAAAATTGCTCCCGCGTCAAGCCCAGTTGCGGCCAGAAAGAGGCAAAGAACGCATCCATCTCGTTGGGGCTGAAAGCATCGTGCCCAGCCGGCACCGGCGTGTGAGTGGTGAAGACACACTTTTCCCGCACCTTGGCCTCTGCCGCCTCAAAGGGCGTACCCCGTGCCACCTCCTCCCGCAGCAGCTCCAAAGTCAAGAAGGCAGCATGCCCCTCGTTCATGTGATAGACCATGGGATCCAGGCCCAACTGGCGCAGCAGGCGCACCCCCCCAATGCCGAGGATACACTCCTGGGCAATGCGCGTATCGGTGCTGCCGCCGTAGAGATGAGCAGTAATCCAGCGGTCGATGGGATCATTCTCCGGCAGGTTGGTATCCAGCAGGAAGAGGGGCACCCGCCCCACGTCCACCCGCCAGGCGCGTGCCTTCACCAGCCGCTGCCGCATTGCCACTTCCACCAACAGAGGACTGCCATCTGGCTGCCGCACCAACGTCAGAGGCAGCGCGTCAAACTCGCAATCTTCGTACAGCTCCCCTTGCCAGCCGCTGAGATCCAGGCGCTGCTGGAAATAGCCTTGGCGGTAGAGCAATCCCACGCCCACCAGCGGCACCCCCAGATCGGAGGCGGATTTGAGGTGATCGGCAGCCAGCATGCCCAGGCCCCCGGAGTAGATGGGCAAAGACTCGTGCAGGCCGTACTCAGCGCAGAAATAGGCAATAGGACGCTGCCAGTCGTAGGTCTTCATGGTGCGCTTGGCCCAGGTATCCTCAGCCGCCATGTACTGCCGATAGGCCTGCACCATGCGATTGAGGGTGTTGAGGTAGTTGACGTCAGTAGCCAAGGCCGCCAAGCGCAAGTAAGAAACCTCCTCCAGCATGCGCACCGGGTTGTGAGAGGTTTTTTCCCACAGGGCGGGATCCATTTCCCGGAAAATGGTGAGGTGATCGGGGTTCCACGTCCACCAATAGTTACGGGCGATCTCGCACAGGGGCGTGAGCGCCTCCGGCAGCACCGGGCAACGTTCGGGAAAAGCGGGGGCTAAAGTGGCAAGGGACATAGGACAGATACCTGGGGTTGAAGCTATAGGCCGGAAAAAGAAGCGGCAGAGGTTAATCGTGCCTGGTAAACGTTTCTAATTTTTTATTATTGAGCCAACTTTGAGAATTCTGGCAGGAGGATTCAGGATCTCTACAAAATCTGCAGCAGCTCCAAGCCAGATTTCCTCAGTCTTTTCCCAGATCTTGCAACAACAATGGCCACCGGCAGTTCGGTTTTCAATCTCAGAGAAGGCTGCTGATCGATCTGCGGCCTGTCTGAAGAGACGGTGCTGCATCGGAGTTAACAGAGTTTCCAGAATTGCCACTGACTCCTGATCCCGGCAGGGCAATCTAAACTGCCACAAGCTCGGCAAAGCTTTAGCTGCCTTCGCTACCAAATGGCCTTTTTCGATAGGAGCTCCGACTGAGCCTAGCGTCCCTCCACCACGGCCAAGCTGGTGTTGCGGTAGTAGTGGCTGAGGATCTGTTGGTAGGAATAGTTTTGGCTGGCCAGGGCGGCAGCTCCCCATTGGCTCATGCCCACCCCGTGCCCGTAGCCGCGCCCTTGGATTTGGAAGAAAGCGGGAAAGTTTGCCCCAGCAGGGGTCAGGCTGGCGGTGGTGGCCGCCTCCCCTCGTGGGCTGATGGCGATCATCGTGCTGCGCAACCCCAGAGCCCGCCGGAATTCGCTGCCGCTGACGTCTTTGCTGCCTTGGGATCCCACTAGGCGCAGGGTGATGGCCCGTCCCCAGGGAGAGCTGCGCAGGATCTCAATGGAGCGGATGGCCCCGATCCCGCCGGCCAACTGCTGGAGCTGTTGGGCAGGAATGGTAGCCGTCCAGCTAAACACCGGCGAGTGGTGATCGAAATCGGGCACCCCCTGCAAGTAGGGCCGCGACTCCAGCCAAACATTGCCGGCATCGTCTGTGTGGCCGCCGCCGGAGGAGTGGAAAACGGCGTTGATCAACTGCCCCTGGTGGACGAGAACCTGGCCGGCAGTCTCGCGGGCTGCTGCCTGGGTGCGGTTGGATTCGGCAGCCACCCCTTTGTAAACCTGCCAATCAATCCCACTCCCCAAGTCAAAAGGCTGCTGGGAGCGACGACTGCGATGGTAGAGGGCATAGGTGCGGGAGGCCACGGCTTGGGCTTTGAGGGCCTCCATCGGGAAGCGGTGCCCCATCTCGCTGCCCACCACGCTGGAAACGTAGTCCTCCAAACCAACTTGATTGATGGCGATCACTCCACTTTCGCCGGGGATCAGCTCCACCCAGCCGCGGTACCAGTTCTGGTCGATGAACACCAACCCATCGGGGGTGGTGGGCTGTAGGTAAAGGCGTTCTCCCTGCTGGCCGGCCAAACTGACCGCCGAGCCTATCCGGCTGGCCTGCAGCGGCTGCATGGCCGGAACTTCGGCCAGCGGTTGTCCCTGGGCATCCAGCAGGCGGGCCGGGGCAGAGCTGCCGAGCCTGACCTGCGGCTTGTTGACGGCAATCCCCACCCGCAGCAGCACCCGCGCCTGCACCGGAAAGGCCAAGCAGAGCCAAGCCCAAACCAGAAGGCCGATCCCCCTAAGCCAAGCCGAGGGCAGCGGGGACACAACCGGAGAAGAAAAGAGAGCTACACTCACACGTCACTCCTCTGGGAAAGACCACCCAAGAGCAACGGATCCCTGTCCGCCGATAAACCACTTCGGAGGAGGGATCCAGAAGGAAACTGCGATCCTGCGGTGAGGATTGCCCAACCAACCCCTCAAGCGACCGACCAACCAAAGCGCTCCCGCCTTCAAAGAGCTTTGCCTTCGAGGCCGCGGCCGGATCCCAGCCAGCTGCTCGCGCTGGCGGGCCGGGGGCCTTCCGATATGACAGTATCAAAAACCGCTTGCCGATGCACGACCTCAACCCGGCCTTTTTGTCGCCCAAGTTCCCCGTCAGGTTGCCAGAGGGATCCCCCGCCGGCGGCTAAACCACTGCTGCAACAGGCGACGACACTCGGCCTCGCAAACTCCGCCGATGACCTCTGGGCAATGGAAGCTGGCGGCAGAAGCGGGCAGGTTGAGCACGCTGCGCAGCGCGCCGGCCTTGGGATCGTCGGCGCCGTAGATCACCTGGGCCAGCCGCGATTGGCTGATCGCCCCCGCGCACATGGGGCAGGGCTCCAGGGTCACGTACAGCCGACAGCCCTGCAACTGCCAGTCGCCCAGGCGCTGCCCCGCCTGCCGTAGGGCCAAAATCTCCGCGTGGGCCGTAGGATCCCGATCCCGTTCCCGCCGGTTGCTGCTTAGGGCCAACAGCTCTTCCCCCGGCCCCACCACCAGAGCCGCCACCGGCACCTCGCCCGCTTCTCCCGCCCGCTCGGCTTCTTGCAGGGCCAACTGCATCCAGGCGCGGTGGCGTTGCCATGGATCCCGCTCCGGCGGTGCTGAGGAAGGGAGGTGAGCTAGATTCCCGGTCATCGCTAGGCTCTTGAGCCCTGTCTTTGCCCGCAAGATTTGCTAAGTTAAGCACATATCCCCTAAACAGCTAAAAGAAGAATAGGCCAAAGTAAACCGGGTCTGCTTGCGCAGGTGGGTAGCGCCGGTCTGCCTGAGCTTCCTCAGTGCAGTGTTTTTGGGGCAATACGGCTGAGCTCTGGGAGGGATCATGACACGGCTTCTACGGCAAACATTTCTGGCGATGGCTTTGTTTGGCGGAGGCATTGCCTATGGGGTCTGGTTGTCCTCGCCAAGGGGGCAAGCATGGCTGCAGCAAACTCCCCTTGCCACTTGGTCGCAGCGGGCTGGAGAGGGGGTGGGATCCCTTCTGCCTTGGTCTGAGTCCCCTCCTGAGTCTGCCTCTCCTGCCGATGCCGTGCGGCCTTCCAATTTCATTGCCGCCGTTGCCCAAAAGGTGGGACCGGCGGTGGTGCGCATCGACGCCACCCGCACCGTGGCCAGCCCTATTGATCCCGATCTGTTCAACCAGCCCCTGTTCCGCCGCTTCTTTGGGGGCCAAATCCCCCAACTGCCGCAAGAGTTTCAGCAGGAGGGCACCGGATCCGGATTCATCATCGATCCCAATGGCCTCATTCTCACCAATGCCCACGTGGTGGAAGGCAGCGAGCGGGTGAGGGTGCATCTGCTGGATGGGCGCACCTTCGAAGGCAAAGTCAAAGGCTCAGACCCGGTAACCGACATCGCCGTGATCCAGATCGAGGGCGAAAATCTGCCCACGGTTACCTTGGGCAACTCCGACCAGGTGCGGCCAGGAGATTGGGCCATCGCCATCGGCAACCCGCTGGGCCTGGACAACACGGTAACGGCGGGGATCATCAGCGCCGTCGGACGCTCCTCTGGGCAAATCGGGGCCACCAACAAGCGGGTGACGTTCCTGCAAACGGATGCGGCCATCAATCCCGGCAACTCGGGCGGCCCGCTGCTGGACGCAGAAGGTCGCGTCATTGGGGTGAATACGGCCATTTTCCAGCGAGCCCAGAGCGTCGGCTTTTCCATCCCCATCAACCGCGCCATGGAAATTGCCGAGCGGCTGATCCGCGACGGCCGGGTGGAGCACGCCTTCCTGGGTATTCGCATGATCACCCTCAACCCCGATTTGGTAGCCCGCCTCAACCGCGACCCAGCGCGGCTTAGCCCGCTGACGGTGCAGGAAGGGGTGTTGATTGGGGAGGTGGTTCCGGGCTCGCCGGCTGAGCAAGTTGGCCTACGCAAAGGGGATGTCATTGTCGAGATCGACGGCCAACCTATTCGCGACGCCGAGCAGGTGCAGCAGTTGGTGGATGCCGCCGGTGTGGGCAAGACGCTGACGCTGCGGGTCATCCGCGACGGCCAGGCGCGCACCTTCCAGGTGAAGACGGGGGTGCTGCCGGTGGGCTCTTGAGCAGGCAGGCTGGGATCCCGATCCCTACCTTATTCTCAGCAAGCTCCCCTCCAAAGACTTGGAGTCGTTTTAAACTAGGTGAAAACACTCTGCCGCCATCCAAGCGCTCCGCGCCGCTGGCGCGTTTGCGACAGCTCTGCCTACCAATAACGACGTAGAGAAACGTTTCGTTGCTATTTGAAATGACCACAATCCCTGGGGCGATAGAGCCACCGCTGTGCCCGACAGGGGGTCTGCCCGGCAACGAGTAGTTTTACGTGCCGTCCGTTGTTGATCCCCGTGACAGAATAGCCCTAGAGGCGGGGAGCGAGATCGCGCATGGCTTGGGCAGTTGGCGAAGAATTGCAGGGGGGGCGCTACCGCATCGAGGCCGTTTTGGGGGAAGGGGGCTTCGGCATTACCTACCGCGCCTGGGACAGCGTCCGTGCTGAGGATGTGGTTATCAAGGTCTTAAAGGACAGCATCCGCGAGGATCCCGACTATCCTCGCTTCCAGCAAAACTTCATGAACGAGGCGCTGCAACTGGCCCGCTGCCGCCACCCCCACGTGGTGAAGGTGGAAGAGGTGATCTGGGAGCAGGAGCGTTGGTGCATTGTGATGGAGTACATCCGTGGCCAGACGCTGCACCAGCTTTTGCGGCAAAAGGGGCCGCTGCCCCTGCCGGAGGCCCTGCGCCTGACGCGAGAGGTGGGATCCGCCCTCATGGCCCTGCACGAACAGGGGATCCTGCACCGCGATGTGAAGCCGGCCAACATCCTGGTGCGGGAGGGATCCGGGCAAGCGGTGTTGATCGACTTTGGCCTGGCGCGGGCCTACGCCCAAGGTTTGATCCAGCGCCATACCTCCTACGGCACCGATGGCTACGCCCCCCTGGAGCAGTACGACAGCCTGCGCCGCCGCGGCGCCTTCACCGATGTCTATGCCTTGGCCGCCACCCTCTACACCCTGCTGACGGGGATAGTGCCCTTGTGCGCGCCGGTGCGGGCCACAGGCCGGCAGTTGGATCCCCCCCGCAGCCTTAACCCCAGCATTCCTGAAGAGGTGGAGGCCGCCATCCTCAAAGGGATGGCTCTCCACCCCGAAGAGCGCCCACAAACCATGGCCGAGTGGCTGGCCCTGCTGCCGGGAGCGGCCTCTCAAGAAGAGAAGAAGCCGCTGACCTTTGAGCCCGCCATCCGCACTCAAGATCTGCGGCAACTGGAGCGGCTTCTGGCCCCGCAACCCCAAGATGAGCTGGAACAGCTCCTGGCCCAGCACTCGGCAGAAGAGCTGGAGCAAATGGTGGCGCCCCCTACCCCTGCCACGACAAAGAAAAAAGAGGGGGCATCCGGATCCCTGGTTTCTCCCGAAGTTTGTCTAGAGGGACAGGGATCCCTGCCCGCTACTCTCCCCTGGCCAGACTGGGTGGGAGAAGCGGCTCCTGCCCTACAAGGGCTGTGGGATCGGCTGCGGGCTGGCCAGTGGGGGGAAGCCGATCGCTGGACGACGGCTCTAATGTTAAAGCTGGGCGGGCGATCCCAGGTGGGCTTTTTCGATCCCAAGGATGTTGAAGCTTTCCCCTGCCCGATGCTGCGGCTAATCGACCAACTTTGGACGCAGGCCAGCCATGGACGCTTTGGCTTTACCGTCCAGAAGCAGCTCTGGCAGGAGTGTGACTCGGAGAAAAGGGGAGGGCTCAGCTCGAGATCCTTCTCGGCCTTGCCCCGCGAAGAGTGTATGGGAGAGAAAGTAGGCTGGCAGATCCAGGGCCGCTGGCTGGAGTACGGGGAGCTCAAAACCAACTTGGAAGCGCCCAAGGGCCATCTGCCGGTGGGCTTTTTCTGGGGATACTCGGGGGGGTTACGCGCAGCCCTGCTGATGCTGGATCGGGCGGTATTGAAAAAGTTCAAAGCCTGCCTGTAAAAAACTTCCCCCTCCTGGGGATACAAAGCCAGAACGGCGAAAAAAGGGAGAGTGGACGCCTATCCCCTCAAGAAATCGAGGAGGATTGCCGGGCACTCTTCTCCAAAAGGGAGGTTGCCTGAGGGCTTTCGCGAACGGCCAGTCCCAAGTGAATCAGCGCTGTCTCAACAGTATTGACCTGCTCTGCCAAAGCTTTCCACCCTCTTGCTTTTATGCCGTAGCGCTTACTAAAGTAAGCTCGAGCGGCTGCAAAGGAAGCAAAAGCTTTTTTTAGGGTCGCTGCTGTCCAGGGCTTGGCATTCAGCCGTAGCCAATTCCTTTGACCTTGCTGCTGTCGCTCGGCAACAAGCTGTCCTGTCAACTCAAGGAGCTCAATATAGTTGCGACGCGAGGCCGCGATTGCCGTTTCAAGGCTCTCGATGAGACCCATGGTTATCCTCCAAATTCGCTTGATAAATATCCTGCTCGTTCTTCTGAAGCAACTTTCTAGAACCCGTAGAAGGCAGGTTAGCCTTAAAAATAGCCATGATCCTGTTCAGGTAACTTTGCAGTGAGCTCCTAATCTCTGGAATGGGAATGTAGTTTACCGCGTTCTGAAGCTGGTCAAAGATATGTTTAAGTTCCTTCAGAGCTAAAATGGCACGGCTGACGATCTCCTGGACTTGCAGCTGCTCTTCTGCAAGCTCTCTTATTCTATTGGCCAGCTTCTGATTTTCGTGTTCTTTCTCGACGAGCAAATCTAAAGCTACTTCCTCGCTCTCTTCTATTCTACGCTTAAGTTTTAGGTTTTGCTCTTCCAGAAATTCAATCTGCTCGATTAATAAACCTAACTCGCGCAAAGAACTAAATTCAATACCTCTGCCCACGAGAAAGTTAACAATTTGGTCGCTGCACTCTTGTCTTTGAAGCTGTAGTTCTGTGAGTTTAGGCTCTGCCAATTCCTTTAAGACTCTATGAGCTATTCCTACCCCCAGGAAATCGCCGTCGCCATGTCCAGGAATACTAACCCTCAAATGCCCGCGAACAGCTTGCGTGGGATGTCTGGCACGACGACGGACAATCTCCCAGCCCCACTTTCTTGCCTGAGACAAAATGTCTCGTTTCCGCCAATTTCTTGAAGACTGAATAGTGGTTTGAATCTCTCTCTGCTCCTCTATAACTTCTTCCCGCCTCTTAAGGAGATAGCCAAGCTCGTCTTCTCTGAGACAATCCATAGAACAGAACCTTAAGTGAAACTTCCTTACCTAGTCTACTCGGTTTTCACGGAGACCTGGGCTGATTGTACGGCAAAACCTCACCTCTCAGAAGCTATTGACGTTAAGAAATACTTAGTAGTTTTTCTAACAAGGTTTCTAAGTAACAACACAGCGGCAGAGCGAGCCAGCTCTGTAAAAAACTCCCCTCTCCCCTTGGGAGAGGGGCTGGGGGTGAGAGGGTGGAGAGCCTTAGTAGCGATGCACCAGCTTATTGATGGGCTTGAAGATGTCGGCCTCAAACCTCTTGCCCTTGAGCATGCGGTTCCAGTACAGCCAGGGCAACAGGTGCACCTTGGCCAAGTACATGGAGTAGCGCTCCCGCGTTGGATCCAGGGGGAAAGAGGGAGCTAGCTTCCCGTCGTAGGCAAACTCTGCCATGATCAGGGAGTTGTAGCCGGTGATCAGGGGGCAGCAGGTGTAGCCGTCGTAGCGGGCCGGCAGCGGCTTGGACTGCATGGCCGCCAAGAGGTTTTCCGCCAGCACCGGCGCCTGCTTGCGGGCCGCGGCTGCCGTCTTGGAAGTTGGCAGGGAAGAGGCATCCCCCAAAGCAAACACGTTGGGGTAGCGGGGATGCTGCAGCGTCCATTTGTCCACCTCCACCCAGCCGCCGGGCCCTGCCAGAGGGCTGCGCTTGACAAAGTCCGGGGCGCTCATGGGCGGAGCCACGTGGATCATGTCGTAGTGCAGGCTCACCTCCTCTTTGCCGCCGTCGGTGGTGACTTCAAAGATGGCCTCCCGGGTCTCGGGCCGGATGGCCTTGAGGTTGTGCCTGAACTTCACCTGGATCCCGCGGCGCTCCACCACCTTCTCCAGGGCGGCGCTGTATTCGGGCACCGCGAAGAGGGTAGGGGTGGCGGTGCAGAAGATAACTTTGGTGTTGACGCCAACGCCGCTTTTGCTCTTGAAAACGTCGTCGGCCATGTACATGATTTTTTGGGGCGCGCCGCCGCACTTGATGGGAGTGGCAGGGTAGGTGAAGATGGCCGTGCCCCCCTGGAAGTTGCGGATGGTCTCCCAGGTGTAGGGGGCGTAGTCTTTGGAGTAGTTGCTGGTCACGCCGCCCTTGCCCAGCGCCTCCGGCAAGCCCTCGATCAGGTGCCAGTCAATTTGGATGCCGGGGGCCATGATGAGGTAGTCGTATTCGATAACTTGGCCATCCTCGGTGATGACGCGGTTGTGATCCGGATCCAGCTCGGTTACTCGCGCCTGGATCCACTTGGCTCCCCTGGGGATCACGGTTTTTTCATCGCGCACAAACTTGGCCAGCGGCGCAATACCCCCACCCACCAACGTCCAGCCGGGCTGGTAGTAATGCTTGTCGGATGGCTCGATGATGGCAATGTCGAGGTTGCGCTGGCGCTCCAGCAACTGGGCTGCTGCGCTGATGCCGGCTGCCCCTCCCCCGACGACGACAATCTGATGGCGGAGAACCGCCGCGGACCCCTTCGATCCGATCCCTTGCACCTCAGAGCGCGCGCCGTTTTGCGGCACTGCTGCTGACTGCGCCTGGAATTCCCTTGGCTTTGTAGTCGGCACCACGATAACTCCCTCTAAAACTCAAAACGGAAACAAAAAAGAGACCGATAGACCCGTCGGCCATATTAAAAACAGCAAGAGAGCCAACCAACCCATCCAAGAGCCCGGACAGGTCAGCTAGCATGGGAGGCCGAAGCACTTCGGCTCCCCACAAGCTCTAGCTAATCATACTACCTAATAAGAATATATTCATCCTTTCTATCTATCTGTCGAGAATTTTCAGCAAATCTTAGCCGCCTCCTTAAACGTTGTTGACGCTTGCCTTAGCAAGAGCTGCTCGGGGAGCGTTTTACTGGGAAGGGCAGGCGGCATCCGCTAGGCTGTCAGATGGAGGAAGGTCGGCAGCTCGTCCTGCAGTTGTGTTGTTGTAACTCAAGATTCCGAACATGGCCAAACCTTCATCCCCTGAGCTGCTCCCGGCCCTTGCCTGGCATGCCCTGCCGGAGGAGCAAGCCATCCAGCAGCTCCTCGGAGAGGAGCTCTCTTTGCCGACGCTGTTGGAAAAAGGCCTCTCCCAGGCGGAAGTGGAGCGGCGGCAGAAGCAGTATGGCCCCAATGAGCTGAAGGCCAAGGCAGCTACCCCCGCATGGGTCAAGTTTCTGCAGCAGTTTAACCAGTCGCTGCTCTACATCCTGATGGTGGCCGGGGCGATCAAGGCGTTCCTAGGCTCCTGGCGCAACGCCATCGTAATCTGGGCGGTGGTGGTGATCAACGCTCTCATCAGCTACATCCAAGAGTCCAAGGCGGAGGAGGCGATTGCCGCCCTGGCCAAGTCGGTGGTGACGGAAGTAACGGTGATGCGGGAGGGGCAGAAAGTGCGGGTGCCCTCGCGGGAGCTGGTGCCGGGGGATGTGGTGCTCTTGAGCTCGGGAGACAGGGTGCCTGCCGACCTGCGCCTGGTAAGCGTGCGCAACTTGCAGGTGGACGAATCGGCCCTCACGGGAGAGTCGGTGCCGGTGGAAAAACGGCTGGGATCCCTCCCCGAAGACACGCCGTTGGCCGACCGCCAGAACATGGCCTATGCCGGCAGCTTCGTCACCTTTGGCCAAGGGGCGGGGGTGGTGGTGGCCATCGGCAACCAGACCCAAACAGGCCGCATCTCCAAGCTGATCGAGGAAGGGGGATCCCTGCAAACTCCGCTGACGCGCAAGTTTGAGGCGTTCAGCCTGACCTTGCTGAAAATTATCCTCACCTTGGCGGCGCTCACCTTTTTGGTGGGCCTGGTGCAGGGCCAAGCGGCAGTGAGTGTCTTTGAAGCGGCAGTGGCGCTGGCGGTGAGCGCTATCCCCGAAGGCTTGCCGGCGGTAGTTACCGTAACCCTGGCCATTGGGGTTTCCCGCATGGCCCGACGCCATGCGATTATCCGCAAGTTGCCGGCGGTAGAAACTCTAGGCAGCGCCACGGTGATTTGCTCGGACAAAACCGGCACCCTTACAGAAAACCAGATGACGGTGCAGGCCATCTACGCCGGATCCCAGCTCTACCGGGTTACCGGCAGCGGCTACAGCCCTCAGGGCCAGATCCTGTCCCCGGCGGCTGATTCCCCCATCGAAATCCATCAATTGCCTGCTCTTGAGGCTTGCCTCGTAGCTGGCTGCCTCTGCAATGACACCCGCCTCCAACCCAAGGACAAGGGCCAGTGGGAGGTGGTAGGGGATCCCACCGAGGCGGCTCTGCTTGTGGCAGCTCAGAAAGGGGGCTTGGATCGAGAAGATCTGCAGCGCTGCCGCCCTCGCCTAGATACCCTCCCCTTTGAATCCCAGTTTCAGTACATGGCTACCTTACACAGGGTGGGGCCGGAGGAGCATTGCATTTACGTCAAGGGATCCGCAGAAGCTCTCTTGCTGCGCTGCTGCAGCCAGATGGGATCCCAAGGGGAGATCCAGCCCTTGGAAGCAGAGCCGATTCGCCAGCAGGTGGAGGCCTTGGCGCGGCAGGGGCTGCGAGTTCTGGCCTTTGCCCAAAAAACCGTCCCCAGCAGCCAAACTCAGGTGGATCACTCAGATCTAGAGGAAGGGCTGATTTTCTTGGGCTTGCAGGGAATGATCGACCCGCCGCGCCCAGAGGCCATTGCCGCCGTGCGCTCCTGCCAAACCGCCGGGATCCAAGTCAAGATGATTACCGGCGACCATGTGCTCACGGCCCAAGCCATTGCCGAGCAGATGGGCCTGGGCGGCGGCAAACCGGTAAAAGCCTACAGCGGCCGGGATCTGGAGCAGCTCGGCCCAGAGGAGTTTGTTACCGCCGCCAACGAGGGATCCGTCTTTGCGCGGGTGGTGCCGGAGCAAAAGCTGCGCCTGGTGAAGGCCTTGCAGTCGCAGGGTCAGGTCGTGGCCATGACCGGCGATGGGGTCAACGACGCCCCGGCCTTGAAGCAGGCAGATGTGGGCATTGCCATGGGGAGGGGCGGCACGGAAGTGGCCAAAGCCGCCGCCGACATGATCCTGACCGATGACAACTTTGCCTCCATCGAGGCCGCCGTCGAAGAGGGGCGCACCGTTTACAACAACCTGCTCAAGGCCATCGCCTTCATCCTGCCGGTGAACGGAGGGGAGTCAATGACCCTTCTCCTCAGCGTCCTCCTCAACCGCGAGCTGCCCATTTTGGCCATCCAGGTGTTGTGGCTGAACATGATCAACTCCATCACCATGACGGTGCCCCTCTCCTTTGAGCCCAGCACGGGGCGGGAGATGACCCAACCACCGCGGGATCCCGACGCCAATTTGCTTTCTCCCCGGCTGCTGCAGCGCATTCTACTGGTTTCAGCCTTTAACTGGCTCTTGATCTTCGGGGTTTTTGAATACATCGAACAAACCACCGGCAACCTCAACCTGGCCCGCAGCATGGCCATTCAGGCGCTGGTGATTGGGCGCATCTTCTACTTGCTCAGCCTCAGCCAGGCTATCCCTACCCTCTTGGGCCGCGGGCGCGCCAGCCAGTTGGAACGCCGCGAACGCCTAATGGATGTGGCGGCTATCACCATCGGCATTGGAGCGGCCATCCTGCTGCAGATCCTCTTCAGCCAATGGAGCCTGTTCAACGCTCTCTTCGACACGGCACCGCTAGCTTGGGAGCAGTGGGGCTTCTGCCTGGTGGTGAGCCTGCCAATGATTGGGGTGGCAGCGCTGGCCAACCGGGTGGATCCGGAAGGCGCTTCGCTGGCCCGCTTACCCAGGAAAACCTAAATCTTGGGGGAAGCCAGAGCGGCGGCAAGGGCTTGCCTCCTAGATGGCTACGCTCAGCGGTTGCCCTGGGGGATGAGGAGTTGCCGCAAGGCTTCTTTGAGGTGGGGATATTGGAAGGTGAACCCCAGCTGCAGCGCGGCTTGGGGGATCACTTTCTGCCCTGTTAGAACCACCTGAGCTGCTTCGCCCAGCAGCAGTTCTAGGGCTGGGGCTGGTACCGGCAGCCACGAGGGGCGGGCCAAAACTTGTCCCAAAGTGCGGCAGAACTCTTCCATCTGCACCGGGTTGGGGGCAGTGGCGTTGAAGACGCCGGATCCCTGTTGCAGCAGGAAGCAGACTAGACTCACCCAGTCGTCGCGGTGGATCCAGGAGACCCACTGCTTGCCAGAGCCAATAGGGCCGCCGAGGAAAAACTGAAAGGGGGCAAGCATTTGGGCCAGCGCTCCCCCATCGGGCCCCAACACGATCCCGGTGCGCAGGATGGCCAGGCGGATCCCCAGCTCCTCTGCCGGGCGGGCGGCAGCTTCCCAAGCTTGACAGACTTCTGCCAAAAAGCCTTGGCCCGGGGGATCCGCCTCCGTCAGGGGATCCCCTTCGGGATGGGATCCGTAGTAGCCCACCGCCGAGCTGCTGAGGAGCACCCGGGGCTTTTGCTGCAGGGAAGCAAGAGCCTGGACAAGAGCCTGGGTAGTTTCCACGCGGCTGCGGCGGATCTCTCTTTTCTTAGCTTCTGTCCAGCGGGAAGAGGCCAGGGGCTCTCCGGCCAAGTTGACAATGGCCTCGTAGCCTTCCAGAGCTGAGGCCCAGGCTTGCGGTTGGTAGGGATCGTACTCCAGCAGCTTGAGGTTGGGGGATGCTCCCAGAACGCGGCGGGCCTGCTCAGGGTGGCGGCTCAAAACCAACACCTCATCTCCTCGCTCCAGCAGGCGGGCCACCAAGCGGCGCCCGATAAAACCACTCCCACCCGTGATGGCAATGCGCATAGGCGGATCCCGATAAGCACCCTACAAGCCCCTGGGCTCTCTGTTGCCTTCGTCCTTTGGACGGCGTAGAGCTTGCCCAAGGTAGGAACCTCTAGCCTAGCGCGTTTCCGGGTTTGGCCATAGCCGGTTTTTCTCTGGGCTGTCCGGCAGTTCCTGCTTGGCGTTGACCGAAGACCCGGAAAAAGAGCCGAAATCCGCCTCCGCCGTACCGGAGTAGAGCTGAAAAGAAAAATGTTTTGGACCACCGCCTGACACGTTCGGAAAAATCGGCTTCAATAAGCCCTAGCTGCGCTTCCCAGTAGCAGAGGTGGTCTTTCATCCCCCGATTGCTTCCCTTCACCCGTGACACCCAAGTCTACTTCGCGTACCTCGGCTCGCCCCATGTCTGTCAATGAGGGGCAGGTTCCTCGGCCTGAGCTGGGCGTCTCTATTGCTCCGCGGCTGCGTCGTTTGCAGGGGCAGGGATCCCTGGTTCGGGCCGGAGCGCCCCCTTCTCTCCCGGTTCCCGGCCCGCGGACGATCCCCGTCCGGCCTTCCTGTTCAAGAAATCTGTCTCGCCTGCGGGAACGACGAGCCCCAGAGCCGGAGCCCCAAGCTTGGGAACTGCTCTGTCGCATCGGGGTGAACCTCGTGTTTACGGCGGCTGCCCTCGGCGGCCTGTATCGCCTTTTACCGGTGCAGTTGGCCCAGCACCACCGCCTGCAGGTTTTGGAGCAGAACCTCGAAGTCCTCTCAGCCCGAGTCTCACGGTTGCGGGAGGGAGTGGATCGCGGCATGGATCCCTTGCAGCAGCAAGCCCTCATCAAGGAACGCCTCAACCGCGTGCCGCCCGATCAAATCCAGGTGCGCCTGGTGGATCCCAGCGACCTAGTAGCCGACGCGGAGAAAAAGGCACCCCCCACCTGGATTGGACAATCTCCCCAGTTGTCCAGAAGGCCCTAGCTAGGACTGTTGCAGCAGCAGGGCCGCCTCTTTGGCAAAGTAGGTGAGGATCATGTCAGCGCCGGCCCGCTTCATGGCCAAGAGGGATTCCATCATCACCTTCTTGCCGTCGATCCAGCCCTTTTGCTCAGCAGCCTTGATCATGGCGTATTCGCCGCTCACGTTGTAGGCGGCCACGGGCAGATCTGTCGCTTCCTTGACCCGATAGATAATGTCCAGGTAGGCCAAGGCCGGCTTCACCATCACAATGTCCGCCCCTTCCGCCTCGTCCAGCTCCACTTCTCTAAGGGCCTCGCGGGCGTTGGCGGGATCCATCTGATAGGTTTTTTTATCCCCCCACTTGGGCGCGGATCCCAGGGCATCGCGAAAAGGGCCATAGAAAGCGGAGGCATACTTGGCGGAGTAGGCCAGAATCGCCACGTCGGTATAGCCTTGCTCATCCAGGGCCTCGCGAATGGCGCCGACGCGACCGTCCATCATGTCGGAGGGGGCCACGATGTCGGTTCCCGCTTCCGCCTGGGAGAGGGCCTGCTTAACCAACACCTCCACTGTCTCGTCGTTGAGGATCACCCCGTCCCGCACAATGCCGTCGTGGCCGTCGCTGTTGTAAGGATCCAAGGCCACATCCGTGATCACCAGGATCTCGGGGATCTCCTGCTTGATCCGACGCACCGCCCGCTGGATGAGGCCCTCCGGGTTGAAGGATTCTCGCCCCGTGGGGTCTTTCTTTTCTTCGGGCACCACCGGGAAGAGGGCCACCGCCGGGATCCCCAAGTTGGCCGCCTCCTCCACCTCCTTGAGGAGCAGATCCAGGGTGTAGCGGTAGCAGCCGGGCATCGACTCCACCTCTTGCCGCTGGTTCTCCCCTTCCATGACAAACAGGGGGTAGATGAGATCCTGCACCCGCAGGTGGGTCTCCTGAACCAGCTGGCGAAGGGCCTCGGTGCGCCGCAGCCGGCGGGGACGGTAGATCAGGTCTTGGCTCATAGGAGCAGGAGAAAGAGGGCCTCTCTATTTTGCCATGAGGGCCCTAGGAGCTCAGTCAAAGCGGAGGGGGAAAATGCCGCTCCAACCAGCAGCCAATTGCTTGCTGAACAGCTGCAGCCTCGCAGTCGTGCAAAAGGTCGTGGCGCGACTGGGGAAAATCGTAGACTTCACCCTTGGGAAGCCGACAGGCAAACTCCACAGCGCCAGCAGGATTGACAACAATATCGGCAGAGGTGTAGAGCACCAAAACTGGCAGCTCCAGCCGGTGGGCTTGTTCAAGGCAGCGCCGGCCGCTGCGCACCAGCTCCGCCGTAAACCGGGCCCGGGTAACACCACACACGTAAGGATCTGCAGCCAAGGCTGCCTGCTGCTCCGCTAGGGAGGTCACCCGCCCGGGTTCGTAGAGGCCGGTCAGGGCCAACTGGGGCAAAACCTTGTCCAAGACCTGTAAAAGACCCCAGGTAAAGTGGTTGAAATAGTGGTCGATACGAAAGGCCGGGGAGATGAGGATCAGCCCCTGCACTTGGTCGGGGTGAGCGAGCGCGTATTCCGTAGCCCAATTGGCCCCTGCGCTGTACCCGCACCAGACTTGGAGGATCCCTGGCTGGGGCCAAACTTGCTCGACGATTGCCTCTAGATCCGCCTGGTACTGACCAAAGTGCTCGATCCAACAGCGGATGCCATCTGAGCGTCCAAATCCCCGCATGTCAGGCGCCAAAACCTCCCAGCCCCGGGCCACTAGTTCTTCCGCCAAGGGGCCAAACCCGCCGCCGTGATCCCCTTTGCCATGCAACAGCAACACCCGCCCGCGCGGGGATCCCTGTAGCCAGTGGCGCAGAAAAACCGCGGTGCCGTCTGAAAGCTGTAGTTCCCGGGAGCAATAGATCTCTTGAGACGACGGAGGTCTTGCCTGACTGGGCAACCGCTCCTCTGAAGCATCCCAGTGGTTTAACTGATGAACTGGATTACCGGACAAGTCAAAAGGCATAGATAGGTACCCAGCCAGCAAAGCCGCAGATCCCATCCTCCCATTCCCCAGCCTTCTCCAACACTGCTGCCGCTGAGCGAGCGCAATGTTGCTTTTCGCTTTAAAACATTTCTTAACAATTTTGCCCCTTGCCAGGGATCCCTATCTGGCCGAGCTTTGCGGCTCTTTTCCGGCAAGTGTCCGAGGCGTTTTGGGGACAAATTGGGGCCAACGGCGGGAATGAGGAGCTGTTGGGAGGTATGATCTTGTGAAGAACTTTTGCCGAGCCTCAGGTCTGACGGGATCCCGTCTCCGTGGCTGTCGGTCTTTGCTCTACCATTGCTTTGTTGCTTGTTCGCTTTATCCACTTGGAAACGGGTCGCTGAAACTATGCTGTTACTGAAAATCTCTGTTTACGCGGTGGTAATCTTTTTTGTGGGACTGTTTGTTTTTGGTTTCTTGAGCAATGACCCTGCCCGCAACCCCAACCGTCGGGACATGGAATGAGGGATCCCGCATTTGGGCGTTCCTGGTGAGAAGGGCTTACGCCTTAAGGGGGTGCTTGACGCATCCCCTGCTTTCGCTTAGCTCTCAATCCAAAGCAACGGCTCGGCTTGCCTACTGAAAGACTGTAATCAGAAGAGTCTGGGATCCAGAGCGGTTTTGCTGGTCAAAGGCAGTGATTCGAAACTGCCAAACGCCGGCAGGATCGCCAGGAGCAACCCGGAAGTCGGTGTTGAAGCTACAGAAAGTGGCACCTGGGCTGCAGCCAACCTGCTGGGGGCTAAAGACTTCCCTTTGCACGCGCGTGCCAAGCGGGTTGAAGGTTTCCAGTTCCACAAACTGGGTTGAGCGGGCGCCGCCCGGCACACTGACCTGCACCGTGAAAGCCGGTGTGGAGGTGCCTACGCGCCCAGAGGTAGGCGGATTGATAAAGGAAACGGTTGGGCTTTGGGGTGGAATGACAATCGATCCGCCAGAGTTGCCGCTGTTGCCGCAGGCGGTCAGAGTGGTGGCTAGAAAGCCCGTTGCCAAGAGAGTTAGCGCAGCGCGTCGCATTCTTGCCTTTTCTCACGAAACTTTGCAGAAACCTGGTGAAACCTTGGAAACCCCTTGTCCCTTCTCTGGGGCAAGTTTGCCTCTAGGCTAATCTTTGCTGCTCCAGCCCAAGAGCAAATGCGCAATCGCGCAAAGATAGAAGGTCTTTTGCGCTAAAGCAGCAGCAAGCGCCGCAGGATCAGGGCTAGGAGGGCAGCGAAGCTGACCACGATGAGCTGTCCTGGCAGGGTATAGCCAGAGTAGAGCCGAAGCAACTGCAGCAACTCTCCATTCCAGGGCTGAGTAGCTAAGAGATAGGTGATCCCGGTCAGGTGAACCAGGGTCAGGGCCACCAAACCGGCGGCGGCCAAGTCTTGCAGACGCACCGGCGCAGAGAGGCTGGGCTGCACGTAGGGGTTGCGGCGAGGGGGAAAGGAGGCGCGCGGTAAATGAGGATCCGTTTGTCGAAAGGCCATTGTCCCGCAGGCCCAGGCTGCAGGCAGAAACCCGAGCAAATAGCCGAAGGCGGGCTGGTACAGGTATTGCCATCCGCCTCCTTGGGCAAACACCTGCAGCCCCGCCAACCCCAATCCCAGATAGACGATCTGAGCGCACACTGCCGCCACCGGCCCCGCCAGACAGGCCGTCAGCAGCACGCCGCCGATTTGCAGGGAAAAGCTATATCCGCCCACCCCTGGCCACTGAGGCGGCAAGCTCACCTGGGTTAGGGTGCCCAAAATGGTCAAGATCACCCCAATCGCGATCCAGAGCCATTCCAGAGGGGTTAACAGTCGGCCAGAGCGCATAGCCGAGGGGAAGTCTTTTTCTATGCTAGAAGAGGACAAAGTACAGAGAGAGTAAGGTGGTCAAGCCAGAATGGATTGAATTGGCGCAGGCCCTGGCCGAGGCTGCCGGAGCGGTGATCCGACCTTTGTTTCGCGGGGAGCTGAAAGCCGAATACAAGGAGGCCCGCTCGCCAATTGTAACGATAGCCGACCGGGAGGCGGAACGGGCGATGCGGGCGCTGCTGGCCGCCCACGTGCCGGAGCACAACATCCTCGGCGAGGAGTTTGGCTTCCACCAGACCGGATCCCCCTACACCTGGGTTTTGGATCCCTTGGATGGCACCATCGCCTTTTCCACCGGCAAGCCCACCTTTGCCACTTTGATCGCCCTGTTGGCGGAGGATCGCCCCATCTTGGGCCTCATCGATCAGCCGGTGCTGCGCGAGCGCTGGCTGGGGGTGCAGGGACAACCAACCCGCTGGATAACCCCCTCCACCCAACAGCTCACGCGCACCAAAGCCACCACTGAACTCAGCCGCGCCTACCTAAGCTGCACCACCCCCGATTTGTTCGCCCAGCCTGACCAGCGGCAGCGCTTTCAGCAGCTCAGCCGCTCGGTTCACATCACCTCTTACGGCGGCGACGGCTACCAGTACGGCTTGTTGGCCAGCGGCTACATCGATCTGGTGATGGAGTGTGGGCTTGCCCTCTACGACTTTGCTGCTCTCGTGCCTGTTATCGAGGGATCCGGCGGCCTGATTACCGATTGGTCGGGGGATCCCTTGACCCGCACGTCTAGGGGGGAAGTGCTGGCGGCGGCCAACCCCGACTTGCATCGCCAGGCCTTGGCTGCAATAAGCTCCGAGAGGTAGTCCCTAGCCCGAAGGTAAGCGCTGGGGAGCGATTGTTAGAAATTGTTGCTGACAAGATAAGGCTCTAGCCAAGTTCTTCGTCCGGCGCCCCCGTCGACAACCGGTACCGCCACCCCCGGCAGTGCCAGTTCAGACCAAAAGCGTACCAAGCTTTCCCTTTTCTCCATAGCCGTTTCCTGACACTTTCTGACCCCAAACTCAACTGCAGTTTAAGGCTGGAAGTGCTTATCTGGAGCGGGTTTATGGCTTTGGGTGGCTGGAAGCGGGCGAACGGAATCGAACCGTCAACAGCAGTTTGGAAGACTGCGGTTTTACCATTAAACTACGCCCGCACAGGCATTTGCCTCTGCAGCTACCTATACTAGCATCTGCCGGCAGTCTCCTTCTAAGACCATCGCCGCTCAAAGCAGAGAGACGAGATGCTACTCATCGACGCTGAAGCTTCTTCTGGCGTTTCTTTTGCCACTGCTGAAACTCCTTTTCGTAGCGTTCACCCTCCGTTTGATAGGCGTTCCAGCCTTTGAGGGAAACTGTCAAGCCCCAGCCCATGAGTATAAACAGCGACCAGGATAGCCCTCCGCCGGAAAGCCAGTCCAAGCCCAGCAGAAAGCTGTTGACAATTGCATATCGCCCCAGCAACTGGTAAAACTGCCGGCGGCGGTAGCGCTGGAATTCGCGATGTTGGCTGTTCAGCTCTTGCCAAGCCTTCCATTCCTGTTCGGCCAGATCCAGCTCTTGGGGGGAGATCCCCAGTTCGGCGGCCATCTCCTGCAGTTGGGCGCGGGTAAACTCGCCCAGACGCGGCTGGCGGGCCATGGCCCGCTGGAGAATTTGTTGCACGTCCTCTTGGCTGTACCGGGATCCCGACATTGGGTCTACACACAACCTTACAATTCTTAGCCCAAGTTAGCCAGATCTTGCAGCTCGTTAAGTTCGCCTTGCTGCAGAACCCAACCGCTAGACTAAACCTAGGCCAGCCCGCCAGGCGCTTTCTCCACGGCTAAGTTACTCCTTGCCAACCGAACTTGCCAATAGGGCTATGACTTCTACCCGCCCTAGATCCCGCCAGAGCCGTCAGAGTCGGACTTCCCTATTGAGCGATCTGCTGGAGGCTTTGCCCCATCTGCGCCCGCAACTTTATTTCAAGTCTTCTCTGGTTGCCCTTAGCCACGCCATCGAGGATCAGGTGTTGCAAGGTCAGGGATCCCCGTGGGTGTTCGCCAATTTTCAAAAGGAGCGCTACTACCGCCAGGAGGCGCGGCGCTACCGTCGCATCGGCGCGGTTGCCCAAGATGTGTTTGTGTTGGCTGCTCCCGATGGGGCTCAGGCCGACCTGCCCCCTGACTTTATCCCCCTGGATCCGGAGGATCCGCTGGCGCAGGAGTGGCATTTGATCGTTATCGACGCCCACTATGCCACCTGCTTGGTGTGTCGGGAGCGGCCCTGGCAGGGCAGCGACATGGATGCGGCCCGCCAATTCGATGGCATCTGGTCATTTGATCGCTCCGTCACTGCCCAGGCGGCTTTGGCTCTGTTGCCGAAGATCCTTGGCTACCGTCCGGATCTGGCCCCTCGCCTGGAGCCGGTTCGCCAGTACCTCGAAGGAGCTCCCCAGGATGCTGACAGCCAACTGAACCCCGGCCCTTTTACGGAGCGGCTGATCACCTATCTCCAGGTAGGGCAATACAAGCTGCAGCGGGCCTATCGCACCATTCAAGCTCAAGAGCGCAAAGAACACTTGATCAACCGCATCAGCAGCGCCATTCGCCAGTCTTTGCATCCCGGCGATATCCTGACCATTGCCGTTCAGGAATTGGGTCAGGCAGCGAAGGTGGGGCGCTGTTTGATCTACCGCTACGACGGTCAGGTTCCTGCTGTCCAGATCGATCACGAGTATCACACCCTGACGATGGGCAGCCTCAAGGGATCCCTCTGGCCCGTGCCAAGCAACCCTTTTTTGCAGGAGGCGATGGCCTCGGCCCAACTGGTGTGTTGCGAGGACACCCAAAAGGATCCGCGCTTGCAGCAAGTGCCGGAGCTGTGGCAGGCGGCGCAAATTCGCGCTTGGGTGGCCATGCCGATTCTCTATCAGGGGCGGTTGCTGGGCCTATTGGAGCTGCACCACCAACACCCCCGCCGCTGGCAGCTGGCCACCCTGGAGCTGGCGGAAGCCATTGCCAACCAGGTAGGAGTAGCCCTCCTGCAGGCAGAAGCCTATCAGCACCTGGAAGAGCTGAATCGCCAGTTGCAGGCTCTGGATCGGGCCAAGTCGGAGCTGATTGCCGTGATCGGGCACGAGCTGCGCACTCCTTTGTCCACCATTCAAGTGTGTCTGGAGTCTTTGGCCGGCGACCCCGACATGCCCTTGGAGAGGCGCCAGGAGATGTTGAATGCGGCCCTGCAGGATGCCGGTCGGCTGCGGGAGCTGGTGCAGGATTTTCTCACCCTCTCCAAGCTGGAAAGTGGTCGCGTTCGCTGGCATATTGAGCCGCTGTCTGCCCAAGAATGCGTGGAGCTGGCCCTGAGCAACGTGAAAGCGCGACGACGGCACGAGGAGTTACCCACCATCGAGCAGGCGCTGCCCAAACGGCTGCCGATGGTCAGGGCAGATGGCGAGTGGCTGGTGGAAGTGTTGCGCAAGCTGTTGGACAATGCCTGCAAGTTTACTCCTCCCAGCGGGCGGATCTGGATCCGGGCAGAGGTGGAGCCACCAGCCGGCGAACCTGGAGAAGCGATGGTGAGATTTACTGTGGCCGACAGCGGGCGAGGCATTGAGCCGGAGCGGTTGCAAGCCATCTTCGAGCGGTTTTACCAGGCAGAGGGATCCCTGCGCCGTTCCGTGGGCGGGACGGGTTTGGGGCTGGCCATCTGCCGGCTGATCGTTGAGGCGATGGGGGGGCGCATCTGGGCCGAATCGCCGGGGATCAACCAGGGCAGTGCCTTCCACTTCACCCTGCCGATAGCAAACCCACGAACCCAGACTCAGCCCTCGATGGCCGCCTGAAAAGTGGGGGGCTGCCAGGCTGCTGCGATGAGCTGGGATCCCAGCCGGCAAATGCAAACCGCGAATGTCCAACAAATCAGGTTGCCGCATAGCTCCCCTCTCCCAAAGGGAGAGGGGCTGGGGGTGAGGGATGGCACGCCCTATTGGGAGTATAAACTCAGGCAGCGCTCCCGAATGGCCTGGAGATTGAAGGCCAAGTCTCGGCAGATGCGCCGTTCCACCAGGCCGACCGGCATGCGGCGCGGCGGCTTCACCTGCAGGTGGTAGGTGAGCAAAGTTTGCTGGTTTAGCCACTCGGCCAGCCCCCAAAACCCCTCGAAAAGGAGAAAGTCCCCCTCTATTTCTTGGAAGCGAAGCTGGTGGGGAAAGATTTCCTCAATGGCCAGCACCACTGCCGCCGAAAAGCGGGCAAAGAGAACCTTTTGGGATCCCACCTGGCGTACCAGCTTGCGGCCGTTCTCGCTGCCGAGGAAGCGGCTTTCCACCAAGTTGGGCACAAACTCCGCCAGATGGTCGTAATCGGTTAAAACCTGCCAAACCCGCTGCCGCTCCACCGGGATCAAGACGCAACCTCGCACTTGGCGGCGGCGATCCCCCAAGTCCTCCACCTCCACTTGGATGTCTTCGGGAACTGGGATCCCGTCTTGCGGGGCAGGGTCTGGGAGGCTTTGGGGATCCTGTGCGGAGTCGGAAGGCATGGCCAGCAATCGAAGCGCGTCAGGGTTGCAGAACAAAGGGGAAGGGCCGGCAGCCCCAACCTAAGCCCAGTCCATTGTACGAGGAATTGTATAGGGGACAACGCGCTAGGGGAAAAAGGCCCGGAACCAGGCGACGATCACCTGCCACACCTGCTCCAAAAAGGCGAAGGGATCCCGCAGCTCCTGCAACACCTGCCGCGGGCCAATTCTAAAGACCACGTACAGCACGGCCAGGAGGACCACGATCCCCACCGCCGTCCAGATGGCCTCCCGAACCACCCGCACCCAGAAAACCAGCACAAAAATGGCGATGGCCACCGCGGCCACCAGCGGCAGGGTCTCCAGTACCATCGCGTCCTCCCTTTGGCTTGGGTTTTGGCCTCTGACCTTAATCTACCCAGTCGAGCCCTGTTGTAGATGCGCCGGGGATCCCATCCCGTAAAATGGGATCACCCCGATGAGCCTTCTTTGCTTGGCTAGACCTATGGACATCATCACCTTTGGCTGGGTTGCCGTTGCGGCTTTCTTCGCCCTTTCCATTGCCTTCGTGGTTTGGGGCCGTAACGGCATGTAGCCCCAAGCATCCCCCTTGTCCTTCGCTACCTCTGGCTCTATGGAAACCGACTTGCCCTGGGTGGCCCGCCTTGCGTATGGGAGCATCTTTTTGCTCTTGACGGCTGTAACGGTGGGCGTTGGCTACATCACCTTTATCGACTGGCGGGATCGGCGGCGGCGCAACGAGGCAGAACGGCAGGCTCGCCGCTCCAAGCGTCGCTAGCTCCTGGGGTTCTGGGAGAGGGGCCAAGAAGTTTCTCATCTCAATCGGGCTTACCGCCAACAACCCTCAGAGTAGGAGAGGCTACCGGGGGCAAGGGATCCTCAGGCTGGAGGCAAGAGAGCTCTTGCAGGAGGCTCTGGTTGGCTTCCCAGAGAGCTTGCAGGTTGTAGCCAGCGTAGGTGGGCAGAAAGTCGGCCAGCTTGCGGTTGGCCTCCCCCAGCAGGATCATGCAGCCGCGGCGGTTGCCGTTTTGCAGGTGGTAGTAGGCCACGGCGGTTTGCAACAGCCCCTGGTAGAAGCGCCGCTCCGGATCCACCGCTTCCATCCACAGGGCCTCCAGGGTGTCGTGGCAGGCGTAGAATTCCCCCCGGTTGAATTGCTCAACCGCCCGTTGCAGCGCTTCCAAATCGCAATCGCCCATCACGCGGTGCAAGAGGTCTGCCCAGGCAGGGATCCTTGCGGCAACACCAGGGTAAAGCACGTCTTGCCCTGGCCGCTTTCTATAGAGACGCAGCCCCCCAGCCGCTGCATCCACTGCTTAACCAAAGCCAGCCCCAGGCCGGTGCCGCCCCGCTTCCAGGGATCCCCGCTGGGGATGCGGTAGAACTTCTCGAAGATGCGCTCCCACTCGCTGCGGGGAATCTCCACCCCCTCGTTGACCACCCGAATTTGCACTTGTTCAGGGCTGAGGCGGCGCGCCGTCACCGTGATGCGGTGCTGAGGCGGGGTGTACTTGCAGGCGTTGTTGACCAGCTCCTGTACCACCCGCGTCAAGGCGGCCTGATCCGTCACCACCTTGCCCACCTTCGGGTCAATCTGCCACTGCAACTGTTGCTGATTGGCCTCGGCCCGCTGCACAAAGGGCTGCAGCACAGTGGGCAGCCAGGCGGCCAGGGACACTTCTTCAAGATGAAGGGGTTTGGATCCCTGCTCCAACCGCTGCAGATCCAGCAGATCGTTGATCAATTCCGCCTCGCGCTCGCACTCCTGCTCTAGGATTTGCAGATATTGCTCCCGTTTTTGGGGGGTGCGGGCCATTTTCAGCAGTTGGATGGCCATTTTCATGTTGGTGATGGGGGTGCGCAGCTCGTGGGAGACGGTGTTTAAAAAATCATCTTTGAGGCGGTTGAGGCGCTCCAGCTCGCTGATTTGTTGCACCGAGGCCTGGTAGAGGCGAGCCTGGCGGATGGCGATGGCACAGTGATCCGCTACCTGCTGTACCACCTGCATCTCCAGGGTATCAAAGCACTCGGCTGCCGCCTTGGCCAACCACAGATCGCCCAACGCCCCCTGGTCATCCCGCAGCGGGCAAACCAAAAGCGTCAGCCCTTCCCGCCGTGGGATCCAGCTTTGCCCCGGCAGATGGCACAGTTGCGCCGCCTGCCCCCTTTGCAGTTGTCGGTAGAGATCTGGGTAGTCGGCCAGGGTTAGGGTGATCCCGCCGGCGGGCGGCAGGGCGGCGGTGTATTCATAGCGCACGGTGGCCTGGCCGGCTGCTCCCTCGTAGAGGCAGAGATCGCAGCCTTGGATGGGCAGCCCCAGCGCCAACTCCTGCACCACCGCCCGCAGGATCTGGGCTTCGTCTAGGCTGCTGCGCACCTGGTCGGTAACCCGCTGCAAGAGGGCATCCATGGCCAAAGAGCGCTGCAGGGCCGCCGTCCGCTCCTCTACCTCGTGCTCCAGACGGGCGTTGAGATCTTGCAACTGCCGGTAGAGCTGGTTTTGCGCAATCGACAGGGCCAGGTGCACCGCAGCGCGGCCGACCAGCTCCAGCTCCGCGGCCGACCAGGCCTTGGGCTCGTCAACTTTCAGCTCCCGCCAAGCGGCAAAGGAGATCAACGGCAGTTCTTGACGGGGATCCTCCCCACCTTCCCCTTGGGCGGGCCAGCGGTAGCCGGCCCAGTGGGTCTCTTGGCAGAGGGCGCCGCGAAAGACGCTCAGCCAGCCCACCAGCTGCTCGTTCCAAACCAGCGGCACCGCCAGCAGCCCGCGAATGGGCGTCTGCTGCAGCTGGGCCTGCAGTTCTGGCCACTTCTCCAACTGGGAAAGCGACCACGTCTTCACCCCCTTTCCTGCTGTCTTGGGCCTTCCCACCTGCTCCTGCAGCCAGGCGTCGTAGCCTGCCGGCGGCTGGATCCCATGGTGGCAGAGGGTGTCCAGGCCCAGGAACCGGATGCGCAGCCGCGCCCCGATCCCTTGGAGGCCGGCGGTAAGCTGCTCCAGCACAGTGGTCAAGGTGGTCTCGGGGTGGAGCGGCGAGTACACCAGCGCCGCAATTTGGTTAATCAAACGTTCCTGCTGCGCCTTTTGCCGCGCCTGCTCCAGCAATTCCGCCTGGGCAATGGCAATCGACACCTGATCCGCCACCAACTGCACCACCTGCAGCTCTTCGGCAGAGTAGGAGCGGGGCTCGGCGTGGTGGGAGACCAAGAGCCCCCACAACTGCTGGTGATGCAGGAGGGGTACCACCAGGGAGGAGGCCACCCCCATGCACTTGAGGTAGTGGGCATGGCAGGGATCCACCAGCCGCTGCGGCACCTCGCCCAGGGGCAAAGGCCGGGCCTGGGCAAAGTGGCCCAGCGACTCCGGCTGGCTGAGGAAGCGGGTCTGGGCCTCCACATCCACGATCACCCGCACCTGGGCCAGGCGAAACAGCTGCCGCGCCTCTTCTGGGATATCCCCCGCCGGAAACGATAGGCCCAAGAGGGAGGGCAACCGCTCGGCTTGTCGGGCTTCCGCCACCACCGTCCCATGGCCTTCCGGGTCGAAGCGGTATACCTTGACCCGATCCGTGCCCAAAAAGGCGCGCACCTCCTCCACCGTTGCCCTCAGGATCTGATCCAGCTCCAGGGATTGCCGGATCTGGTGGGTAATGCGGTTGATGAGGACATCCCGGCTGGCGCAGGCTGCAGGGGCCAAGGTTTCCATAGCTATAGGGGAGTGCAAAAGTATTGGAAGCTACACCTCCTCTTTCACGATAGCGCCCCCTGCCGGGAAGTTAGAGAGCCCCAAGTAAAAAGCTTAAAAAATGCCAAAAGTTCTCCACCCTTCTTCACAAGGGGGGCTGAGGCAGGCGGAAGAGGCGGGCGGCATTTTGGCTGGTCTGTCGGGCCAGGTCTTGCAAGGGGATCTGCAACAGCTCCGCCAGGGTTTGGGCCACCCGCTGCACATGGGCCGGCTCGTTGCGCTTGCCGCGGAAGGGGGTGGGGGCCAGGAAAGGGCAATCGGTTTCCACCAGAAGCTGGGACAGAGGCACCTCCTGGGCCGAGCGGCGCACCGTCTCAGCGTTCTTAAAGGTGACGATGCCGCTAAAGCTGATGAAGCAGCCCAGCTCCACAAACAGTCGCGTCTCCTCCGGGGATCCGCTCCAGCAGTGCATCACCGCCCGCAGCGGCCCCCTGGCAGCCATGGCCTCCCTCAAAATCTCGTAGGTGGCTGCTGCCGCCTCGCGGCAATGGACGATCAGAGCCAAATCCTGCTCCTGGGCAAGGGCAATGTGGGCGCGGAAGGATTCTGTTTGCCGCTCCACATCGGCCGGGTCGGACTTGTAGAAATCTAGGCCTGTCTCCCCAATGGCCACCACTCGGGGGTCGCCGGCGGCCAACTGGGCGATCTTTTCGGCCAGATCCGGCTGCCACTGGCGCGCCTCCAGAGGGTGCAGCCCCACCGACAAAAACACCTCCGGATACTGGTCGGCAATGGCCTGCAATTGGGGAAACTCCGCCGGCGTTACGCAGGAGTGCACCAGTTGCTGGATCCCGGCCTGGCGCCAGCGCTCGGCCACCTGCGGCAGATCTTCGGCAAAATCGGGATAGTTCAAGTGGACGTGGGTATCCACGAGGGGGGCAGCGGGCAAGACGGCGGTGCTCAAGGCTCAGCTCCCGAACCAAATGTTGCGGACTCTATCCAATTGTAAAAGCGGTTCCCGGCCTGCTTGGGGTGGGGGCTGCTGCGGGAGGAGCAGGATGATCCATGATGATTGAGGAAACCTTACGCTGGAGGTTTGCTATGGCCCGTACTCCCTCGACCATGTTGCCTCTGGGCACCCCTGCCCCTGACTTCAGCCTGCCCGATGTGGTGAGCAGCCAAACCATTTCCCTCTCCACCTTTGCCGACAAGCCGGCCCTGTTGGTGATGTTTATTTGCCAGCACTGCCCCTATGTGAAGCATGTGCAAGAGGAGCTGGCCCGCATTGGCAGAGATTATAAGGATCGCGGCGTCGGCATTGTAGCCATCAGCGCCAACGACGTGGAGAAATACCCCGACGACAGCCCCGAGAACCTGAAGAAGATGGCCGAGAGCTTGGGCTTCACCTTCCCGTTTTGCTACGACGAAAGCCAAGAGGTGGCCAAGGCCTTCACGGCGGCCTGCACCCCCGACTTTTTCTTGTTCGACGCGGAGCGCAAGCTGGTGTACCGCGGCCAACTGGACGACAGCCGCCCCAGCCTGCCGGATGTGCCGGTGACGGGCAAAGATTTGCGGGCGGCGCTGGATAACCTGCTGGCGGGCAAGCCCATCGATCCCGACCAAAAGCCCAGCCTCGGCTGCAACATCAAGTGGAAACCCGGCAATGAGCCCGACTATTTCAAGCAAGCCTAAATTCGCCAGCAACCCTTGGGAAAGCCTGAGCCGACCGGCCAGCCAAGCCCGCCGGGCGCCTCTAGTAGGGGTGGGCTTGGGGGAATCTGCGGAAAAAGTAGCCAGGGCAGTTCCGGGTTCCTTTGTGCCAGCAGGCTGCAGGCCTTGAAGCTAGGGTTTTTGCCTGCGGCGGCGCCCAGGGTTTTCCCCTCTCCCAGGGGGCTGCGGCATCAGCCGCAAGTTCTGGGTAGCCCAGGGCGCAGAACTAACTCTGACAAACCGGAAAGGACTCCAAAGGCAAGCTGTAGCCGCGGGGAGAATCTCAACATCCTCGATGAATCCAGAGATAACCTCGGGTTAATCTTCCTGGGGTAGTTTAGCGATGGCTGACTCTTGCCAAAGGCAAAAATTGCAGGGGGCGAAGGTCGAAGTGGATTTTCACTGTCGCGATCTGGACGCGATCTGAAATCCGAAAATGCCTTTGCCTTTGGCAAGTTGGTAGCGGAGTCCAGGTCAAGCTCTCAAGCGAGGGAAAACGATGAAGCGTCCTCTACCTTTGTTGGCGGTACTCTGGAGCCTGGTTTTTGCCCAGCCCCTTGGGTGGGGATCCCTGAACCCAGCCTGGGCCAAGCCGTCCGGCACCTTGCGTTTGTACACTTCCCAACCCGATGCAGATGCTCAGAAAACCGTGGCTGCGTTTCGGGAAGTTTATCCAGAGGTTTCGGTGGAGATCTTTCGCTCCGGCACCGAGGAGGTGATCAGCCGCTTTTTGCTGGAAGCCGAAAAGGGTAGTCCCCAGGCTGATGTGCTGCTGGTGGCCGATGCGCCTACTTTTGAGTTGCTGAAATCCCGCAATTTGCTGGAGCCCTACTGCAGCCCTGAAGCCAAGGCCATCGCCGCCACCTACTACGATCCAGACTGCCACTATTTCGGCACCAAGATCCTGGCCACGGTGATCGTTTACAACACGGCCAAAGCCCAGCCCGTGGATAGCTGGGCGGCCCTAGCCCAGGTTCCGGAAGGCCAACTGGTGATGCCCAGCCCCACCTATTCGGGTGCTGCCGCCTACAATTTGGGGGTGATCACACGCACCCCCGGCCTGGGCTGGGAGTGGTACGAAGCCCTGAAAAAGAACAAAACGGTGCTGGTGCAGGGCAATGGCGCTGTCGCCCGCAACGTCGCCAGTGGCGAACAGAGCTACGGCATGGTGGTGGACTTTCTTGCCATTCGCAGCCGCAACGAGGGATCCCCAGTGGAGGTGGTCTATCCCAAGGAGGGTGTGCCATTGATTACAGAGCCGGTGGGAATTGTAAAAGGAACGCCCAACCTGGAAGCTGCCCAGGCTTTTGTGGACTTCTTGCTGTCTCAGAAGGGGCAGGAGGTTGCTGCAGGGATGGGCTATATGCCACTGCGGCAGGATGTCACACCTCCGAAAGGGTTCCCCGCCTTGAGCGAGCTGAAGATCTTAAGCGTGCCGGCGACGGAGTTGGCCGAGAGCCGCGAGGCCGACAAGGCTCGCTTTGCCAAGTTGTTTGGGGAATAGGTTGACATCAAGCTGGCCAGACGCTGGCCAAGTCTTGCGGTGGAAGGACTTGAGCAAAGGGTTGAGGCACCCCATTATCCCCTGGCTGGTGGCTGTAGCCGCCCTTGTGACTCTGACCCACGTCTATCCCCTCTGGAGGCTGCTGCAGCGGGCCTTGGGCGGCGAAGGTGAGAACATCCGCTGGTTGCTGGAAACGCCTCGCGTCCATCTGGCGCTACGCCATAGCCTTTGGGTGTCCGCGGCCTCAGCGGCGCTGGCTCTTGGGGCCGCTCTGCTGCTGGCGGTGCTCACCACCCAGACGGATCTGCCGGGCCGCGGGATCCTACGGCTGCTCTTTTTGTCTCCTCTGGTGATTCCGCCCCAGGTTTTGGCCTTGGCCTGGATCCAGTGGGCTGGGCCGGTGGGCTATCTGCAGCAGGGGCTGCGCTGGATTTTGGGGGGTCAGGGATCCCTGTGGAGCCTCTACACGCCGGGGGGGATCATCCTGCTGCTGGCTCTTTTTGTGCTGCCAATTGCCTACCTGACGCTGGTGGCGGGCTTGAGCCGGCTCTCCAAGCAAGCTCAGGAGGCGGCCCAACTGGATGGGGCCAACCTGCTGCAGGTTTGGCTCTTCATCACGCTGCCCCTGTTGCGGCCCTCTGTGGCGGCAGCAGCGGCGCTGGCCTTCTTGGGGGCCTGGGGCAATTTCGGGATCCCGGCCTTGCTGGGGATCCCAGGACGCTACCTGACTTTGCCCACCCTGCTGTACCAAGAGGTGATCAACTTCGGCGGGGATGGGTTTGGGCGCAGCGCGGCGCTGGCGTTGCTCTTTGGCCTGCCGGCCCTCTTCTTTTTGGCCTGGTCACAGCAGCCTCAGGCGGGGCTGGATCCGGGCGAGGCCCCTCCGGATCCCTATCGCTTGGGCTGGCTGGGTTGGCTGCTCAGCGGGATCCTCTTTGCCGCAGCCTTGCTGGTCATCCTTGGGCCTTTGCTGGCCATGGCTGCAACTGCCCTGCTGCGGGCCTATGGCCTGCCCTTGGTCTGGTCTAACCTGACGCTGGAGCATTTCCGGCTGGTTCTGTTTGAGCTGGAGCGGGCCCGCCGCGCCACGCTGCACAGTTTGGGTTTGGCGGGAGGAGCAGCGCTGCTCTGCAGCGGGATGGCGACGATCTTGGGCTACGCCCTGACCCGGCTGAAAGCACGGCTGCTGGCGCTGCTCAGCTTCATTGTGGACTTGCCCTATGCCCTGCCGGGCCTGATTTTTGCGTTGTCCCTCATTTTGGTGTGGTTGCCCCCTCCCCTGCCGGGGCTGAGCCTCTACGGCACCCTGTGGCTGATCCTGATGGCCTACTTGGGGCGGTTCTTGGCCCTGGCGCTGCAACCGATGCAAGCTGCTTGGCGCAGCCTGGACACCAGCCTGGAGGAGGCGGCCAGCATCGACGGGGCCTCCCTGCTGCAAACTTTTCGCTACATCCTGCTGCCCCTGCTGGCACCGGCCTTGACAGCAGCGGTGTTGCTGGTGTTTTTGCAATCTTTTGCCGAGCTGACCCTCTCCGCCCTCTTGGTCACCTCCCGCTCAGAAACCTTTGGGTGGCTCATCTTTGGCTTGCAACAGGGGGGCTACACCCACCAGGCAGCAGCTCTGAGCACCCTGCTGGTACTCGTTCTCTTTGGCTTGGCTGCCGGGATCCAGGCGCTGCGGCGGCAGGTTGGGCAGCCTTAAGCAGGGGATCCCACCAGATCCTTCACGGATGGGGGTCGATGGTGGTGGTGCGACGGATGGGTTGCCCCTTCAGGATCCCCGGTTTATAACCTGCTCTTAATGTCGCTGCGCTAGTATCAGTCCTGCCCTTAGTGGATGCGACTGCATTTTATTATGAATACCCGTCGGACTTTCCTGGCTGCTCTGGCCGGCCTGGCGGCTGCCGCTGGTGCTGCCTTCCTGGCTGCTGACAGCTTTGCCCAGTCTCCTGCCAACGTCAAAGTTTGGATTGCCTTTACCGATAACCGTCTCGATTGGGCCCGTCAAAAGGCGGCAGAGTTCAACAAGCAATTTCCTCAATACAATGTAACTGTTGAGGGCTACGGCAACTACGAAGAAATTCAACAGGCCACCGACCTCGCTATTCAACAAAAAGCCGCTCCGGCAGTGGTGCAGTGGTTTGAGGTGGGCACCCAACGGGCACGGGATTTCGGCTACTTCAAGTCCATCGCCGAGGCGCTGGGCAACCGCACCGAAGTGAACGGGATCCCGGTGAACTTCGAGGATTTTATCGAGCCGGTGGTGAGCTACTACACCCTGGATGGCAAGTTCACCTCCATGCCCTGGAACAGCTCCAGCCCCATCCTCTACTCCAACACCGCCATTTTGAAGAAGGCCGGGATCGAGAAGCCGCCGGCCACCTGGCAGGAGCTAGAAGCCGCCTGTGAGAAGATCATGGCGCTTCCCGACGCTCCCCAGGGCTGCGTCACCTGGCCCAACCACGGCTGGTTTTACGAGCAGTGGATGGCGCAGCAAGATGCTCTCTTGGCCAACAACGAAAATGGCCGTGCCGCCCGGGCCACCCAGGTCTTTTTGGACTCGCAGCCCTCGGTGGCTATCGCCACCTGGTGGAAAGGGATGTATGACAAAGGCTACTACATCTACAGCGGCAAGCAGCGCGATTGGGCGGCCACGGAGCAAGCCATCCAAACCGGCACCGTCGCCATGGCCATCACCAGCAGCGCCGACGCGGCCAACATCACCAACGCCGCCAAGCAGAACAACATCGAGCTGGTCACCACCCGCATGCCCTACAACGCCGACAAGGGTTGGACGGGGAACTTGATCGGGGGCGCCAGCCTTTGGTTGGTGAAGGATCTGCCCAAAGAGGTGGAAGAGGGGGCGCTGACCTTCATGTTGTGGCTGAATAACACCGAAAATGCTGCCGAATGGCACCAAGTGACCGGCTATCTGCCCATTCGCAAAAGCTCGGTAGCCTTGCTGGAGTCGAAGGGCTGGTTCAAGGAAAACCCCAACTTCTTCACTGCTATCGACCAAATCAACAACTCCAAGGTCACTCCTGCCACCCGTGGGGCGTTGCTGGGAGCCTTTCCTGAGATTCGCAATGTGGTAACCCAGACCATGGAAGATCTCATGCTCAAGGGCGGGGATCCGGCCCAAGCCATGGCCAGGGCCAACGAGACTGCCAACCGGCTTCTGGCCGAGTACAACTCCCTCTATCAGTAATTGGTCAGGAGCTGGGCTACAGCAAAGCAAAATCTGAGGATGGGGGGTGGGCGGCGGCCTGCCCCTTTTTGGCTTTTGCAAGGTTGGATGGGAGAGAGAACATGGGGAAATGGATCCAAGTGCTGCTGCCGCTGCTGGCGGGGTTGTCGGGGGCCCTCTGGGTGGGATCCCGTTTTCGGCGCATCGAGCGGCCTGTGCTGCTGGGGGCGGCTCTGGGGGGGCTGGCAGGAGGGTTGGGATCCCTGATCTTCATGGTGCCGCTGGATTTTTGCACTTTTGAGCCGGAGCGCAAGGCCATCGACATGGCCTTTGGCGTGGGGCTGGTGCTGGCGGGCATGGCCATCCCCCTCTGGCCGCTGCTGGCCTGGATCCGCAAGGAGCGGGAGCGCCGCCTGGGGATCCCCAGTGCAGCTCCCCAAGAGAGGGGTATCTTCAAGCAGGGGTGGCTGGCCTGGCTGCTCTTGTTGCCCACCTTCGCCATTTTGGTGGTGTTTCTCTACTATCCAGGGCTGGATACCCTGCGCCTCTCCACCCTGCTCACCTTTGTGGGCGCGCCGCGCAGCCGCTTCGTCTGTGTGGACAACTTTACCGCTCTGCTGACGGATGCCACCTATCTGCGCAGCCTGGGGATTACCTTCGCCATTTCGGCGGCCATCGTGGTGTTGGGGCTGAGCGGATCCCTGTTGATTGCCACGCTGGCCTACCAGCCCATCCGCGGGGCGGCAATCTATCGCATCTTGCTGATCTGGCCCTACGCCATTTCGCCAGCAGTGGCCGGTATCATCTTTTTCATTATCTTCAACCCCTTGGGCGGCGTAGCCAACTACTTGCTGGGGTTAGTAGGGATCCCCCGTTTAAACTGGCTCAGCGATCCCAACTTGGCCCCTTGGGTGGTGATCTTTGCTAGCGTTTGGAAGCAGATGGGCTACAACATTTTGTTTTACCTTGCCGGCCTGCAAAACCTGCCCAAGGATTTGCTGGAAGCGGCTGCCATCGACGGGGCCGGGGCAGTGCGTCGCTTTTTTGCCATCACCCTACCGCTGCTTTCTCCCATCACCTTCTTTTTGGTGATTACCAACATGACCTATGCGTTTTTCGATATCTTTGGCACCATTGACTTGCTGACTGCTGGGGGCCCTTCCGGATCCACCTCGGTGTTGATCTACGAGATCTACAAAATTGGAGTGTCTTCTGGCAATTTGGGCAGGGCTGCCGCGCAATCCATCGTCCTGTTTCTCATTGTGGTGGGGCTGACGATCCTGCAATTCCGCACCACCGAGCGGAATGTAACGTATGGGGGATAACGGGGCTGGGGGAGAGAGCAAAATCTAGGATTCGTCAGCTTCCGACGGCTTAGAAGGGTCAGACAACTCGCGCCATTGCTTGAAAACATTGCCTAGGTTGCGGCGGAACTCGTCAATCCCCAGCAGGGATCCCGGCTCTGGATCCCAAGAAGCCGAGAACACGCCGTAGCTAATGCCCAAAAAGCCAAGGCCGAAAAAGGCCAGCGACTCCACCAAAGTAAAGTAGGGGGGCAGGGCTATCACATGGTTGGTTAAGAGATAGTAATTGACAAAAAAGCTGCTCAAGCCAAGGCCAGAAGGGATCCCGGAAAAGACCAAGATCCGCCGCACCATACGCCGGCTGACCTCAGGGGGAATGACAGCAACCGGCTCTCTTTGGGTCGGTTGCGTCTCCACCTGAGCAGGGGTAGAGCTGGAGCGGCGGCGGGAGGCTTTGGAATAGCGGCTGGACTTGCCCACGAAGGTAGCTCTCCGACAGTGATTTAGCTAGCTGCCTACTTTTTCACCCGAATGTTCAACCGTTCGGCCAGCTCCCGGAAGCGGTCGGGAGAACGTTTGGCAATGTAGTTGAGCAGCCGCTTACGCCGACCGATCATCATCATTAGGCCGCGGCGCGAGTTGAAATCTTTCGGGTTTTTCTGAAGGTGCTGCGAGAGTTGGTTGATACGGCTGGTTAGAAGAGCAACTTGTACCTCGGCAGAGCCGGTGTCAGTGTCGTGAAGTCGGTAGGTCTCGATAATCTCCTGCTTCTCTTGCTGCAGTAAGGCCATAAGTTCACAAAAACTGGATGCACTGCCTCAGAATGATAACATCGGCTTTTCGTCCTTTGCTATAGCCGGGTTAGGGGGAGAAAAGGAGATGACGACAACTTCTGGGGATCTGCCGGCCTTGCTGGAGCTGTTGAGCTCTCAGAACTTGGGGGATCGGCTGCGCGCCGTCAACAAGGCCAGAGAGCTCCCCGCGACCGAAGCCTTGACGCTGTTGCAGCGAGCTGTAACCGACGAGAATGCCCGCGTCCGCTATGCCGCCATTAGCCAATTGGGCACCCTCTCCGGCGCAGGTGTCGACCCGGCTGCCCTTTTGCCGATTCTGCGACAGTTTTTGCGAGAGGACCCCGAGTTCGATGTGCGGGCTGCCGCCGCCGCCGCCCTGGGGGATCTGAAGCAGCCACAGGCCCTAGACGATCTGCTAGAGGCTTACCGGCGAGAGACGGAGTGGCTGGTGCGCTTTAGCATTGTCGCCGCGCTGGGCGAGCTGGGCAACCCCGCCGCCTTCGACACCCTAGTGCAGGTTTTACAGGAAGGAGACGAGCTGCTAACAACAGCCGCTGCCGCTGCCCTGGGAGATCTAGGGGATCCGCGGGCCATCCCCCATTTGGAGCCCCTCATCGATTCGGACGATTGGCAGTTGCGCTACCGCGTCTGCATTGCTCTAGCCCAGCTCGGCACCGAAGCCGCCCGCCCCGGCCTAACCCGGCTGGCCCAGGATCCCCAAGAGCAGGTGGCCGCCCACGCCCGCACCGCCCTGGCATCTCTGTAGGCAGCAAGACCACCAAAGCTTGCCTCTCCACCGCCCAGACCGGCCTCCCTCCTCAAGAGAGGCGAGCTAGCTCATGGCATTGATGATGTAGTCGAAATAGGGGGCAGCCTCGGCGGCGGAGTCCGGATCCAGCAGGCTGAGGGCTGCTTCCTTCAAGAACACGATCGCATCGATCATACCGGCAATGGGCACGTTGAGGGCATTGTACATCTCCCGCACCCCTATCAAGCCGATGGACTCGATCGGCTCTTTGCTGCCGGCAATGATGCCATAGGTCACCAGGCGGAGATACCAGTCGTAGTCCCGCAGGCACTGGTTATAGCGCTTTTCGCCGTAGGCATTGCCGCCGGGTTGTATGTATTCGGGTCGCTTGGCAAATAGCTGCTTCTGCGCCTGATCGATAATGCGTTTTTTGTTCTCAGTTAACACCTGAGCGATCTGCAAACGCTTCTCGCCGCTGCTCATGTAATCTTTGATAGCTTGCAGTTCGCTGACGGAGAGATAGCGCAGTTGGTCGTCCGCGGTCTCGATGATCTGGTTGATCACGCTCACGGTAGGAATTCTCCTGTTTGCTAACTTGCTTTCAATTCAATTTGTTCACCAATCCGGCACCCATCCCGCAAGCCAAAGCTCGGCTCAGGAGATGAGAATATGGCCCAGAAAGCCAGCCTTGCCGCTTGCTCTCAGTTTAGGATAGGGCGAGCTTTCCCTCAAGCACCCACCCTGCGGGGCAGCGACCTCAGATGCGCCCCCGCAGCCATTGGGCCATCTCGTTGCGCCGCGGAGCCGCCTCCAGACACACCTCCTCTGTAATGCGCCCCTCTTGGTAGAGCCGAAACAGCGACTGGTTCATGGTACACATCCCCTCGTAGGAGCCGTCGGCAATCAGCTCCTCGATCTCGTCCACGGCACCCCGTTTGATGTAGTCGCGGATGGCATCGGTGTTGCGCATAATCTCGTGGGCAGCGGTGCGCTTGCCGTCGGTGGTGCGCACCAGCGTCTGGGCAATAATTGCTACTAGAGTCTCGGCCAGTTGCAGACGCATTGGCTCCTGCTCCTCTGGCCGGTAGATCCCCAAGAGACGCTCGATGGTGCGGACGGCGCTGTTGGTGTGCAGGGTTCCAAACACCAGGTGGCCCGTCTGGCCGGCCTTGAGAGCCGTATCCACGGTTTCGCGATCCCGCATCTCCCCGATGAGGATGATGTCCGGATCTTCCCGCAGCGAAGCCTTGAGGGCGTTGGCAAACTCCAGGGTGTGGATGCCGACCTCCCGCTGCCGCACCAGCGATTTCTTACTCTGGTGGACGAACTCGATGGGATCCTCAATCGAGATGATGTGCTTAGCAAAGTTGGAGTTGATGTAGTCCACCATCGCCGCCAGGGTTGTGGACTTCCCGGAGCCGGTGGGGCCTGTCACCAGTACCAGGCCCTTGTGCTCCTCGGCAATGCGCTTGAGCACCTCCGGCGCCCGCAACTGCTCCAGCGTCAAGATCTTGAGCGGGATCAGGCGCAGCACCATGGCAGGCCCTAGCAGAGAAACAAAGCAGTTAACCCGGCAGCGCACCAAGCCCTCGTACTGGATAGCGGTATCCAGCTCCAGGCACTCCTCAAACTGGCGGATTTGGTTCTCCGGCAGGCTTTCCCGCAGCCAGCTATAGAACACCTCGGTGGTGGTGACCGGGTAGTTGCCTATCACAATTTGCCCCCGATCCCGGAAACGGGGCACCTCTCCCACCCCCAGGTGAATATCCGAGTAGCCTTTTTCGTAGGCTTCCTGCACCAGTTGGCGCAGCGTCGGTCCAGCGGGGGCAGACTTAGGAGCAGCGGCGGCCACCGGGATCCGTCCAGCAGCCGTGGGGCGAGCCGGCGGCCCAAAAGGCGGAGCAGCCGAACCGGGGCTGGGGGGAGACACCTGAGGCCGGGCAGCAGGAGCTGGAGGGGGCGGAGACATCTGCGGGGGAGTGGCAGGGCCCGGCATGGGCACCGGCGTCTGCGGGGGGGCGACGGCCACATCTGGGGGGACGGGCCGGCCCAAGATGGGCTTGGGGGCGCTGGGGACAGGACGGGATCCGCTCCCGACAGGGGGAGGAGCAGCCCTGCCCAGCACCGGATCTAGCTGGGTTGGGGGTTCTGCCGAGGGCGCTTGCGCGGCCGCACGCGCGGGGCGCTGGATAACAGGCGGGGTCGGCGGCTTCCAACCGGAGTCTAAGTCGGTGGGAAATTGATTTTCGGGGCTAACCTCGCTCATAACAGGCCTCGCTTCTGGCAGGATCTGCGTCGATTTTAAGCTAGTATGCCCAGCCAGAGCAGAGGATTAGCTTTCTTGCCGGCAAAGCGCCGCGGCATCCTTAAAGGTTGGACGGGTGGCGAATGAGGCTCAAAAACTCCTCCCGCGTGCGGGGATCCTCCTGGAACACCCCCACCATCGAGCTGGTGACCGTCCAAGAGCCCGGCTTTTGCACCCCCCGCATCACCATGCACATGTGGGTAGCCTCGATAACCACCCCCACCCCATAGGGATCCAGCATGGTCATCAAAGCTTCCGCGATCTGGCGGGTAAGGCGCTCCTGAACCTGCAGGCGGCGGGAGTACATCTCGACAATGCGGGCGATCTTGCTCAGGCCCACCACCTTTTGGCGGGGGATGTAGGCAACATGGGCCTTGCCGATAAAGGGCAAGAGGTGGTGCTCGCAGAGGCTGAACAAAGTAATATCCCGCAGCAGCACCATCTCGTCGTGGCCCTCGTCGAAGATGGCGCCGTTGATGAGATCTTCCAGGGACTGCCGATAGCCGCTGGTCAAAAATTTCAGGGCGGCCACCACCCGCTCCGGCGTTTTCTTGAGGCCCTCCCGCTGCGGATCCTCCCCAATTCCCCGCAGCAACGTCTCCACTGCCGCTACCATCGCCGGATCCAGGCTCTCTGAGCCCTCGGGCTCTTGCCCCGCCGCATGGGACAGATCTCGGACAAGGCGAGACTTCAGGTTGGCTTTGTCGTTGAGTCGAAACTCGGCACCGGATCCAGGCTTGGCAAGAGTCATAGCAGGATATTCCTTGGGTTGAACGAAGGGTTGAAGGAACTTGTCGAGGGAGGCGGTGCAGGCAGATCTCCTCAAAAGCTCAGTCACAAAGGCCGTTACAGGAAAAGCCAGCTCCAGCCCGGCCTAAAAGGCCCCTGCTGCCGGCATGAGGGTCAGATCTTCCACCACAGCACCCTTGGGCAGGCGAACGATGTGGGCAATCAAGTCCGCCACCCACTCCGGCGAGAGCATTTTGGAACGGTCGAAATCGACCTGAACTGTATCCCAAAGAGGTGTATCCACAGCTCCGGGACACAGGCTGGTCACCCGAATGCCATGCTGCCGTTCCTCTGCGGCCAGGGCTTGAGAAAAGCCCAGCAGGCCAAACTTACTGGCGCAGTAAGCCCCCCAATTGGGAAAGGCTCGCTTGCCCGCAATGGAGATAATGTTGACAATCGTGCCGCAGCGCTGCCGGCGCATCGCCGGCAGGACGGCTTGGGCACAGAGAAAAGCTGCCGTCAGGTTCAAGTCGATCACCCGCTGCCAATCGGACAAAGATAAGGTGGCCAAAGGCCCGACATGGGCTATGCCGGCGTTATTGACCAAGACATCACAAACACCAAATTGATCCAGGAGAGCCTGCAACCGCTGCGGCAGGGCTCTTAAGTCGGCCAAGTCGATGGGAAAAACCTCCGCCTTTCCTCCCTTTGCCTGGATCTCCGCCTGTACCCCCAGCAAATCGGGATGGGAACGGGCCACCAGAGCAACTGCCACCCCCTGCCGAGCTAGGGCTAGGGCCACTGCTTTGCCGATCCCTCGACTGGCCCCCGTAATCAGGGCACGTTCGGGAAACTGGGTCTCAAAACTCATCCACAATAAAACTCTGGGATGCGCCGTCGAGAATAAGCGCCACCAGAGCCTGGGAAACTCCGTTAACCCAGTGTAACACTAATTCCTGCCTGCCCCTCCAAGCAAACAGGAAAGACTGGCATCGATCCCTCTCCGCCGCCCTCTAGCTGACTGGCGTCGGGCCGGGAAGGATCTGAGGTATGGTAGTCTGGTAAAGATAGTGAAAATCTTTTGCAACAACGATCATGGCCGAGTTTTTGATTTCCTCGACGTCCACCGCTGCCCGGACGGACTCTCCCTACATTCTTGAGGTTGAGCACATCAGCAAGGGGTTTCCCGGCCAGCGGCAGTTGGTTTTGCAGGAAGTGGCGTTTCGCCTGCCCCAGGGAGACATTCTGGGGATTGTCGGCCCATCGGGCTGTGGGAAGACCACTTTATTGCGCACCATTGCCGGCTTTGAGCAGCCAGACAGCGGGCGGATCCTGCTGGGGGGGCGAGTGGTGGCCGGGGAGGGGCAGTGGATCCCACCGGAGCGGCGGGGGGTGGGGCTGGTGTTTCAGGATTTTGCCCTGTTTCCCCACTTGGATGTGTTGGCCAATGTGATGTTTGGCCTCCGGCCCACTGCCCTGTTCGCGTCGGCAGCGGGGGGCGGCAGTCGCTCCTCCTCGGCTGAGGTGGGAGGCGCTGCCCAACAGGCGCGGGAACGGGCTGACGAGGTGTTGCGGTTGGTGGGTCTAGAGGACTACGCCCACCGCTATCCTCATGAACTTTCAGGCGGGCAGCAGCAGCGGGTGGCCCTGGCCCGAGCTCTGGCCCCCAAGCCCAGCCTAATCCTTTTGGATGAGCCGTTGAGCAACTTGGATGTGCAGGTGCGCTACTACTTGCGGGAAGAAATCCGCAAAATCCTCAAGCAAACCCAGACCTCGGCCATTTTCGTTACCCACGACCAAGAGGAGGCTCTCTGCCTTTCCGATTGGGTGGCGGTGATGCGGGAAGGGCGTATTGAGCAATGGGGATCCCCGGAGGAAGTCTATCGGGAGCCGGCTACCCGCTTTGTGGCGGAATTCATCGCCCAGGCCAACTTTCTTCGCTGTGAGCGGCGGGAGTTCGGTTGGCAAGCTGAGGGGCTGCTGCACATCCCATTTCAGGCTTTGAGGGATCAGCCCGATCCCCATCTGCGCCAGGGAGAGCTGATGATCCGGCAGGAGGAGTTACGTCTGCATCCCAATCCCCAGGGGAGAGTTACCATTCGGGATCGACAGTTTCTGGGGCGAGAGTATCGCTATTGTCTGGTTACAGAGACGGGCAAGCAATTGCACGCCCTGGCGCGGGAAGCTTTGCCGGTGGGCACGCGGGTTCAAGTTACCGTCGAGCAGGGCCGTCTGTTTCCCATTTCGGAACCTCAGTCAGTAGCGGGATCGGGAAGCAAAAGCTTTGCCTGATGGGATCTTTGCCCTCAGCCCAGGCGCCCCACGCCGCTGCCGCGTTCCCAGGATCCTGCCTTCTCAGCCCAGACTCTACAGCCAGAGGATGGAGGGGCTATCTGTATTTGGTGTGGATCCGCTTTGCTAGACTCCGTATATAGTAGGAGGTGATGCGGGATCCCCACCCAAAACGAGGGCTTTACCCCTCGACAGGGGTTGAGCAAATGCTTTAACCTTGCCTTCTAGGGTGGCCCAGGGGGCGCTCGTCAAAAAGGGTAGAGGGGCGTAGTGTCAGCAAGGGCCAGCTTCGCCAGGCGCTGTCCCCAAAGTCCCAAGAGTGCGCCGCATGGCCAGCCTGAGCTGTGTTGAGCAAGGTGAGCTTGGTCAGCTCCTCTTGGGCAGAGGTCGTCGGTTAGTGTTTCAGGGATCTGACCCAATAGCAACGAAGACAAGGCGTGATGCCAGGAGTAGAGATGAAAATGATGCGCGGTAATGCAGTGCCGCTTTTGGGATCCCTCTGCCGCCGTAGAGCTCAGGCAGGCGGGCGGGCCGCGTTCGTAGCGGCAGTTCGCAGCACCCTCCTGCTGGGGTTGGCGGGGGTGATCTGGGGGGGAGTTCCTACTTTTGCTCAAGGGGGGCCCCTCTCGACTCAGGCAGTGGCAGCCCCCATGAGTCGTCAAGAAGTGGCGGAGCGGCTGAATCTGGTGCCGGTTTTTGCCATTGTGTCTCAGAACGGCACCCCTGTGGTCGCTAACGTAGAGCGGGAGGGTCGCACCATCCAGGTGGCTTCTTTCTGGCTGGATCAGAACCAAGCCCAGCAAGCGTTGGATCAGGTGAAAGCCAAGAACCCTGAGGTGGGCCAGCAAGCCCAGGTGGTGCCCATTCCCTTGGGCTACGCCTACGAAAAGTCGGAAGAAGAGCGGGCCAAGAATAGCAATCTGTACTTTGAGGTGGTGCCTCGGGCTGCTGATGTGGAGGCGGCCAAGCAAGTGCTGAAAGAAACGGGTCAGGAGGTGCCGCCGGAAGTGATCGGCGTGCCGCTGTTCTATGGCCGCTCGGGAGAGGGGTTGCTGACCATCGAGCAGGATGGCCAGGAGGTGGTGCCTTTCTTCTTCGACCGCAACGACCTGAAGGGGGCTTTAGACCGGGCGGCGGCGCAGAACCCCGAGGTGGTCGGCAAAACCCAGATCGAGGTCACTTCCCTGGCCATCGTGGTGGAGCGCATGTTAGCCCCTGACGCCCAGGAGGATGTGCAGAAGATCGCTTTCATTCCGCCGCGCGCGTCGCTGGAGTACGTGCAATCGTTAATTCGCTCTGCCACTCCCCAGCCTCAGCGGCGTTGACCTAGCTCCTGATGGGATCCCCCTCTGCGCTGGTGCAGCAATTGCTGGCCTGGCGTGCCCAGGCTCTGCAGGCGGCGCAAGCCGCCGGCATCCCTCCTCAGGAGGTGGAACTTCTGCTTAGGGAACGGCTGGGCTGGGGATCGTTGGAGCGCTTGCTGGGTCGGCCCCCGACGCTGCAGGGGGATCCGCTGGCGGAGGTAGAGGAGCTGTGGCGGCGCCGGCTGACAGAGCGCATCCCCCTGCAGTACCTGCTGGGAAGGGTAGAGTGGGCAGGTTTGAGCTTGCGGGTAACGCCAGCGGTGTTGATCCCGCGCCCGGAGACCGAGCTGCTGGTGGAGCAAGCCTCCCTTTGGTTGCAGTCTAACCTGCTGCCGCCGGGATCCCCTTTTGCCGACCTGGGCACCGGCAGCGGGGCCATTGCCATCGCTTTGGCCCAGGGGCATCCCCAGTTGCAGCTTCTAGCGGTGGACGTGAGCCCAGAGGCTTTGGCCGTTGCGGCAGCCAATGTGGCGGACTATCATCTGCAGGAACGGGTGAAGCTGTTACAGGGATCCTGGTTTGCGCCTTTGGATCCCTGGCGAGGTCGGCTGCGTGGCCTGGTTTCCAACCCGCCCTATATCCCCACCGGGGAGCTGGCCTACCTCATGCCCGAGGTACGGCTGCACGAGCCACGACAGGCCCTCGATGGCGGGGAAGATGGGCTGGTGCACTTGCGGCTTTTGATTCAAAAAGCACCGGATTACTTGGCCCCCAACTCCTTTTGGGCGGTGGAGGTGATGCAAGGCCAAGCCCCTTGGGTGGCGGAGCAGTTGCAGGCCAGAGGCGGCTATCAGCAGATCCAAGTCCACCGGGATTTGGCCGGAATTGAGCGGGTGGTCAGCGCCCACTTCGTCGGCTAGAAAGTTGGGAAGAAAAAGCATGACTCTAGTCAATGATATGCTGGACTATACTGAAAATAATGCCCAGTATGTTCAGTATGGCTGCTTGGTATGGCTAGGTATGTAAAACCG
>NZ_JBSSEF010000012.1:0-67055 GCF_054061455.1 Thermostichus sp. OS-CIW-20 | reverse complement strand
ATACGGGGGGATGTAGGGGGGCGGTGGGACTGCCGCTCTCTGGCTGTGGAGGATCCTGGTTTACCAGTCCGTTGAAGCAGCAACTCCGGGAAGTGCTTCTCGGAAGCTCCCGTCTACAGCCCGTCAGGGCTTAGCGGGAGAGGATGTCACACTCTTGTCTAGATCCACACACGAATTCTGTAAGATACCCGCACGAGACCAGGGGGACTAACCTGTTGACCCCGCTCCTGGGTCGGTGGAGCTCTGGCAACGCGCGACGTAGTGGGGGCAGCGACAGGGGCCCAGGGGGTTCACAGCACAGGGCAGATAGGGCGAGCGAGAAAAGTAGCGGCAGGAGGGATCCCAACTCGAGGTGGGCTGCAGCTGGCGGGAGGGAGTGGGCTCATCCCAGCTTGAGGGGCGACGGGAGCCTCTCTTTTCCAGCAGAGGGAGCAACTGGGCCAAGAACGTCAGGCCCAACCACAAACCGACTCCCAGGATCAGCGCTGGCACCATTGCCCTCCTCCGTCGGCCAACAGCCTTGTCTTCCAACCAGAACCAGCCTAGGCCAGCCGGTTGGCAGAGGGCCAGCCTTGGCAGACAGTTTCGCAACTGTCCTGGTTAGCCAGAGAAGAGCCGGGAGAAAAAACGACTAGAGTGAGAAATGGAGCCGTTACCTCGTTTTTGAATGCCATGACCACCTCCACCCTCGATGCTGCCGCCATCCTTGAGGCGTTGCGCCCGGTTCAAGATCCGGAGCTGCGCCGCAGCCTGGTGGAACTGAACATGATCCGCGACATTCGCGTCGAGCCCAAGCGGGTGGCCTTTACCCTGGTGCTGACCACGCCGGCCTGCCCCTTGCGGGAATTCATTGTGGACGAGTGCAAAGCTGCCATCCGCCGCTTGGCCCCAGTTGAAGCCATTGATGTCACAGTAACGGCGGAAACCCCCCGCTCCCCTTCTCTGCCGGATCGCCAGTCTGTCCCCGGCGTGCGCAACATCATCGCCATCTCCAGCGGCAAGGGAGGCGTGGGCAAAACCTCCGTCTCGGTCAATGTGGCCGTGGCCCTGGCCCAGAGCGGAGCGCGGGTGGGGCTGCTGGATGCCGATATCTACGGCCCCAATGTGCCGCTGATGCTGGGCCTCCAGGATCGCTCTTTGTTGGTGCGCAAGCGGGAGGACGGCGGCGAAGACATCTTCCCCCTGGAAAATTACGGCGTCAAGATGGTGTCGATGGGCCTGCTGGTGGGGCGGGATCAGCCGGTGATCTGGCGGGGGCCAATGCTCAACGGCGTCATCCGGCAGTTTCTCTATCAGGTGCAGTGGGGGGAGCTGGACTATCTCATCGTGGATATGCCCCCCGGCACCGGCGACGCCCAACTGACCCTGGTGCAGGCGGTGCCCTTGGCCGGCGCCGTGATCGTCACCACACCGCAGTCGGTGGCCCTGCTGGATAGCCGCAAGGGCTTGAACATGTTTCGCCAGTTGGGGGTGCCCATCCTCGGCATTGTCGAGAACATGAGCTACTTCATTCCCCCCGACCTGCCGGATCGCCAGTACGACATCTTTGGCTCAGCAGGCGGAGAGACCACGGCCCGCGAGCTGGGTGTCCCACTGCTGGGGCGGATCCCGCTGGAAATTGCCCTGCGGCAGGGGGGAGATGCGGGCCAGCCCATCGTGGTCGGTCAGCCTGAGTCTGCTTCTGCCCAAGCTCTGCAGCAGATCGCCAAAACCTTGGCCGGCCGCGTCTCCATGCTGGCCTTGGGGGCCGGCTAGAAGCGCTCCGCTTCCACCAACGACACCCCGAAGCTGCGTCCTCCCAAGACAATGCCCTCTTGGGCCTTGCCGCGCACGGTTACGGTGCTGTTCATGGCCGGCAAGCCCTTGTCGGTGATGACCCAGAGGGAGCCGCTGCTGTCTTGGATCTCGTACACACCCTGGCCGAACACCCCTATCTGGTTGACCACGCGACCGCGGACGTACACATTGGTGTAGCGGGAAGGATTTTGTTCGATCTGGGCAATCGGGGTTGTGCCAATGCCTAAGCGCGCCAACGGCCCACATCCTGTCAGGGCTAGGCTGGCACAGAACAAGAGTACCAGGGATCCACCGCGGAACGATTGGCCGAGTTGCCGTTTCATGGGTTGCTTCCCTCACGAGCCCTTGCTCTCACCATAGCAAGCCGGCAGCAGATCCACCGCCAAGCTAGAACTTCTCGCCAATGCCAAAGTGCAGTTGAGGCCGGCCGGCCTCCCCTTGCCCGATGGCGTAGTCGATGCGCAGCGGCCCCAAGGGAGATTGGATGCGGATGCCGGCCCCCAGCCCCAAGCCGCTGCCCGGCTTGTTGCGCACCGCCGCCGGATTGCCGATGACCGCCGCGCCGCTGCCCAGATCGGTGCCGTAGTCGGCGAAGACCACCGCCCCCACCGGGTCGAACAGGGGGAAGCGCAACTCCGCCGTCGCCGTGGCAAAGCTGCGACCGGAGCCGACGCCGCCCTCAAAAAATCCCCGCACCGAGCTGCCCCCGCCGATGGGGAAAGCATCGTAGGGAGCCAAGTCGCCAATCGTGGTGCCCGCCCGCACGTCAAAAGCCAGCACCTGCGGTCGCTCGCTGCGCGTCTCGAACAGCTTGACGGGAATGAACTGGCTGTAGCTGGTCTCGAGGCGGTTGGCGTTGAGGCCGTTCTCCAACAGACGGACCGACTGTTCGGTGGAGAGGCGAAAGACGGATCCCTGGCTGGGGCTGTTGGGGTTGTCGCGGCTGTCGTGGACAAGGCCGAACCGCAGGGTGGTGTAGCTGTCTTGGCCGCTTGCGCTGAAGGTAATCGGGTTGCCCAGCACATCGAAGCGCTCCTGCTCGCCGTTGCTGTTGCGGGCTTCCACAAATTGGACGCGGGTGCCCAGGCTGGCCCGCCAATTGCCCCCAATGGGACGGGAGAAGGTGACGCCGCCGCCCAGCCGGTTGATGCGCACGGGATCCCCGTTGGGCAGGGTCAATCCCTCGTTGAAGACAAAGCTGGAGCTCTGCTGGTTGGCGATGTTGACGTTGTAGGAGGTGGGGATCTCCAGCGTGGCAATGCGCGGGTCGGTGAAGTTCAAATCGAACAGAGTTTCGTTGGTGCCCACCTGCACGTTGAAGCTGGCGCTTTGGTTGTTGCCGCCCAAGTTTTCTTCCGAGACGTTGAGGCCGGCAAAGACCCCTGTGGCCGAGCTGACGCCGATGGTGCCGCTCAAGGTGCCGGTGCGGCGCTCTTCCACGTTCACCACCACCACCACCTTGTTGGGATCCTGGCCAGGGTTGAGCCCAACATTCACATCTTGAAAAAGGTTAAGGTCGAAAACTGCCTGGAGATCCTTCTGGATTTGGTTGCGGTTAAACACATCCCCTGGCTTGGTCTTGAGCTCGCGGGTGATGATGAAGTCGCGGGTTCTGGTGTTGCCTTGAACGCGAATGTCCTCGATCTCCCCTTCGGCAATTTCCAGAGTGAGGGTGCCATCTTCGGAGGAGCGCACGTCGGTCACCTTGGCCAGCACGTAGCCCTTGTCGGCGTACCACTGCTCGATCTCGGCCACTGCCGCTTGCAGCTCGCCAAAGTTGAGCACCCGCCCTTCTTGATCGGCAAAGGCCTTCTTGAGCACCTCCGGATCCAGAACTTTTGCCCCTTCTGTGCGCACGGCTTTGAGGATCGGATTGGGCTTGACCTCAAAGGTAACCCGCACCCCCAGGGGCGTATCGGAGGGCACCGCCCGCACATCGGCAAAAAACCCAGTGGCAAACACAGCATTGATGTCTTCCCGCAGTTGGGAGCGAGTGGAGACCTCGCCGGCCCGCGTGCGAATAGCCTTGTAAACCTGCTCGATCAACTCTGGGTCGTCGGTTCCTTCCACCACCACTTCCGCTACCAAAACTTCTGGCTCGCCAGCGGCTGGGGTAGGTGTAGGGGAGGGTTGGGCGGGGGTATCGCCATTGGTGCGCAGATCCAGGGTGCCGGGCGGGGGAGCTGATTGCGCCCAAGCCGCGGATCGCATCGACAGACCGTTCGCGAAAGCGGTGCGTAGCACTACCCCACAGGCGAACACTGAAGCAAGCCGGAGTCCGAGTTGCTGGGAACGGTTCATAGGGATCCCTCACACACCGCCAAAATCCAAAGAGCTAAGTTGCAGAACTTCTTATTGCCCGGCAGCGGACAATTGCCCTGAATTATATCAACCCCGACCCGGGCAGAGCTGAGCATTGCCGCGAGCCGGATTGCGGGCTTGGGCAGTGTAAACTACCCGACTCCAACCGCTAGGCGGCACGAAGCAGGCTTTCAGTAGCCCCCAAAAGCGCAATCCCCTTGGCACCATCTACATCCTTTCCCCAGCCACAGGCCGAGTTGACATAACGGAGCGGCCCCCAGTCCCCCTTCGCCCCCCGTACACGGGGGGTGTGGGGGGTGGGGAGTCCAGTGCGGGGCTCCTGCGGCTTCTAGCTGAAGTACAAGCAGCAGCCTCTTCTTTACGGCAGGCGCAGGGATCCCTGGCAGCGCTGGCCACAGGCCTGGGGCTCGGCTGCCTCGGCGGACAGGTTGGCTTGGGAGTTGAGGATAAGAATTGTCATGGGGGCGGGGGGCGGTGAGGGGCTGCTGTGCCAACCCCACCTGCCGGCGAAGTGCCGCGTTGGGGCGCTGGGCACAACGAAGACGATGTTTTGTAGGACATTGCCTTGTAGAGGGGTGGCGCTGTTCTGTCTGCTGTCGAGGAGCACTGTTTGCTGCGGGAGGAGTGTCTGGGCCAGAGCGGCTGGAGCGGATCCCAAACTGAGCAGAGCTGCCAGACCAGAAAAGATGAGCTTGCTCGGCAACATCAGCCTTCCTCTCCAAAATGCTGGGACGCCGGCACCTTAGCTAGTTCCATCCAAAAAGCTCTATCGACTTGCCGCAAAAAAAGCTACGCTCTAGAGCAAAATTTCTCCTGGGCACAGAGAGCTTGCAGAAACGCCCTCCTCCTCTCAGGAAGCTGCAAAAAGGTTGTGGGCAAAAATTCTGGACAGCCCAATCGGGGTTGAGGGCAAACAGGCCGACTGGGCTCGAGGGGTTATCCCGGGCAGACAGCCAGACGGGCAAAGCTGAGCAGAACCGCCCTGGGTGCTGCCCCTTTTCCCAGGAGTTCTGAGCCGCCAACCTGCCCTACAGTTAGCCGGCACCAAGGATGCTCCCCGCCATAGCCGCAGCCTCATTCGCATCTGACCTGATCCTGGCGGTCCTGTTCCCGCTCTTGGTTGAGGCGGGCCACCTGGGCTTCCAGCTCTTGAATGCGGTGCAACAACTGCTCGATCGCCCGTCCCACTGGGTCAGGCATGAGGTGGTGATCTAGGTCGATGCCATGGGCGGGGATGCGGCGTTGATGGGGTGGGATGACCGCTCGACCTGGGATCCCGACCACCGTCATGCCGGGGGCCACATCTTGAATCACCACTGCGTTGGCTCCGATGCGGGCTCTAGCACCGATGCGAACCGGCCCCAGGATCTTCGCCCCTGTGCCCACAATCACCCCATCTTCTAGGGTGGGATGCCGTTTACCTTTGGTCCAAGAGGTGCCCCCCAAGGTAACCCCGTGGTAGAGGGTGACGTCATCGCCAATTTCCGCCGTCTCCCCGATCACCACGCCACAACCATGGTCGATGAAAAAGCGCCGTCCAATCCGGGCTGCCGGGTGAATTTCGATCAACGTAAAGGAGCGAGAAATGAAACTGAGCAAGCGGGCCAGAAAAAAGCAGCGCCGTTTCCACAGCCAATGGGCGATGCGGTGCAGGAAGAGAGCATGTACCCCTGGGTAGGTGAGAAGCACCTCCCAGCGGTTGCGCGCCGCCGGATCCCGCTCGAAGACACAGTCGATGTCTTCCCAGAATTGCTGCCAGAACCCCAGTTTTGGCTCCGGCTTGGCAGAAGAGGGAGAATCACTCCCCCCTGTCTCGGGGCTTTCCACCGCCGACGGCAAGGACTTCGTCCCGCTAACACGAGAGGACTCTGTTAGCATGAATGGCCTCCGGTGAGAAACCTCCACTGCTTCCCCTTCTAGCACTTTTTGTTGTCAGCAGGGGGATCCCCCGCCAAGCTCCAGGATGCCTGTTGACGCTTTTCGTCAAAAGCAGATGAAAATGAGATCACGATAGGAGCCGAATTGGCCTGTCCCCTGTTGTCGCTAAACTGGCTGGCTACCATGCTGGATCCCCTTTTGGAAGAGAAAATCCGCAACCAGGTCCGCACGCACAAGGTGCTGATTTACATGAAGGGCACCCCAGAAATGCCCCTGTGTGGGTTTTCCTACGCCGCCGTTCGCATATTGGATAGCTTGGGCTTCCCCTACACGGCAATTAACGTGCTGGAGGATCCTGAGCTTCGCCAAGGGATCAAAGAGTTTTCCAACTGGCCGACCATTCCGCAGATCTATATTGACGGGGAGTTTGTGGGCGGCTGCGACATCCTCCAAGAGATGCACGCCCGCAACGAGTTGCGTCCCCTGATCGAGGCGGCTTTTGCCAAGGCCGGCACTCAATCTTAAAGGATCCCATGCTCACCTCGAACCGCCTTCGGCAGCTCTTGGCTGAGAAGCTGCAAGCCCTCTACGTCCACGTGGAGGACGAATCACACCGCCATGCCGGCCATGGGGAACGGCAACAGGGATCCGGGGGGCACTACCGCGTGCAGGTGGTGTCGCCTCTGTTTGCCGGCAAAACTTCTCTGCAACGGCATCGCCTGGTGTACGCCGCCCTGGCCGAGGAGATGGGGCAGAGTATCCATGCTTTGGCGTTGCAAACTTACAGCCCGGAAGAGCATGACTCTAGTCAATAATAAGCTCAACTATACTGAAAGTAATGTATAATATGTTCAGTACGGATTACTACCAGTTGATCTTTCTGTTTACTTTCGAGTCTGCCAACATGGTAGCCAAAGCAAAGCAGAAAATTGGTAGTAAGACGACACGGAAACTGCGCTTTGGGTATTCTACTCAAAGCTTTGCGGGATACCGCCATTCTGTTTGGACTCCGTCCCGCTAACGCGAATGGAAACAAGCAGAATGCTATCGCTGCATAGTTGAACAGTGATGTTCAGCAGTGTTCAGCGTAAATGTATCAGGTGCCGACAGCCGGGATCCCTCACAATTGGATAGCATAGAGGGCGAAATGGCTGCCCCAGCGGGGTAAGGGAGGAAGTATGGCAGCTCTTTTGGCCACCTGGCTGATGTCGGCCTTGAGCGTGATGATTTTGGCCTGGCTTTTGCCCGGGATCCACGTCTCCGGGTTTGGAGGTGCCTTGGTGGCGGCGCTGGCCATTGGTTTGGTGAATAGCTTGGTGAAGCCACTCCTGCAGTTGATTACCCTACCGCTTACGATCTTCACTTTTGGTCTGTTTTCCCTAATTTTGAACGCCATTTGCTTGCTCATTGCCGACAAGCTTGCCGGTGACGCCTTCAAGGTTGACAACTTCGGCTGGGCACTGGTTGGGGCAATTGCCCTCTCCATCATTAGCAGCTTGGTTCGGAGCATTTTTGAACAAGCTGCTTAGTTTCCTTGCAGAACAAGCCGAGTTAGCCAGCAAGTTGCCCCTACCCCCACCGCTCAAGCCCGAGCTTTGGAGACAGCCTCCAGCAGGGTGGGATGGGATTGTTGCTTCTGGGGAGCAGCTTCAGCCTTCTTGGCCCGCTTGGCCGCCGCTGGTCGGCTGGCTTTTGCCTGGCCCTTGCCTTCTTTTTCCGCCAGCAACTCCAGCGCCATCTCCAGCGTCACGGCTTCCGGGGAGAGATCTTTGGGCAGTGAGGCGTTTACCTTGCCGTGCTTGACATACAGACCATAGGGGCCGTCGTGCAAGGTGACCGGCTCGCCATCCTCAGGATGGGATCCCAGCTCGCGCAGGGGCTTGGCCGAGCCGCGCCCACGGCCTTTTTTGGGCTGGGCCAGCAGCTCTAGCGCCCGCTCTAGGCTGATGGTCAGCACATCCTCATCGGCAGGCAGCGAGCGGAAATCCCCGTCGCAGACCACGTAGGGGCCGAAGCGGCCAATGCCGGCCTGCACCTTTTTCCCCGATTCCGGGTGCTCCCCCAACGTGCGGGGCAGGCTGAGCAGCCCCAGGGCAATCTCAGGGGTGACCTGCTCCGGCTTCAGCCCTTTGGGCAGGGAGGTGCGCTTGGGCTTTTTGTTCTCCTCCGACACCTCTCCCAACTGCACATAGGGGCCGTAGGGACCCTGGGGAATTACGTAGACCGGCTCTTGGGTTTCCGGGTGGAAGGCGATGGGCTTGGGACCTTCCTGCTTGCGCCGGATGAGCTCCTCGATGTGTTCGGCGCTGAGATCGGCGGGGGGAATATCCTCCGGCAGGTTGGCGCGCACCTCTCCTGATTCAGTCTCTACCGACACATAGGGGCCGTAGGGGCCGATGCCGATCTTGACGGGCAGGTTCTCCAGGTAAATGGAGCGGGCCAGGCCGGAGTCGATTTCCAACTCGCGCGCCTTCACCTGGCCTTCTAGGCCCTGCTCGCCCAGGAAGAAATGGCGCAAGTAGGGCAACCAGTCTGCCTGGCCAGAAGCGATGTCATCGAGGGTTTGCTCCATCTCGGCAGTGAAGCGGGTGTTCACCAGGTTGGGAAAGTATTTTTCCAGCAGCTCGGTCACCGCAAAGGCGGTGTAGGTGGGCACGAGGGCGTTCCCCATCGACCTGACGTAGCCGCGGCTCATGATGGTGTTCAGGATGGTGGCGTAGGTGCTGGGGCGGCCAATGCCCTCGCTTTCCAACACCTTGACCAAGGATGCTTCCGTATAGCGAGGCGGCGGCTGGGTTTCGTGGCCCACCGGCTCCAACTGCAGGCAGCTCAAGGGATCCCCCTGCCGCAACAGGGGCAGATGCACTTCCCGATCTTCCAAAGCCGCCTCTGGGTCGTCGGATCCCTCCACATAGGCGCGGAAGAAGCCGGGAAAGTCAATGCGCTTGCCGCTGGCCCGAAACACCGCATCGTCCACCGCGATGAGCACGATGGTGTGGGTCTGCCGCGCCTCGGCCATTTGGCTGGCGACAGTGCGCTTCCAGATCAGGTCGTAGAGGGCCAGCTCCTGCCCTGTGAGGGGGGTTTGGCTGGGCAGGCGAAACTCCGAGCCGGCGGGACGAATGGCCTCGTGGGCTTCTTGCGCCCCTTTGGTTTTGGTGGTGTACTGCCGAGGTTCGGGGCTGAGGTACTCCTTGCCGTACATCGACTCCACGCAGGCGCGGGCGGCGCGGATGGCCTGTTCCGACAGGTGTACCGAGTCGGTGCGCATGTAGGTGATGTAGCCCTCTTCGTAGAGCTTTTGGGCGATGCGCATCGTCTGCTGAGCCGACAGGCGCAGCTTGCGGTTGGCCTCCTGTTGCAGCGTGGAAGTGGTGAAGGGAGGGGCGGGCTTGCGGGTGGAGGGGCGTTCTTCGACCGAGCTGACGACCCAAGCTTTCCCCAGCAGGCGATCCCGTAGGGCCTCGGCCTGGGCTTGATCCAACAGCACCACATCCCGTCCGGCTATGAGCTGCCCGGTGCTGGGATCGAAGTCTTGCCCGCTGGCCAGACGTTTGCCGCCCAGGCTCACCAGCTCTGCCGGGAAAGAGGCCGCTTGGCTTGCTGTCCTCGGTTGCAAATCCGCTTTCAGATCCCAGTAGGTGGCTTTTTTAAAGGCGCGACGCTCCCGCTCCCGATCCACCAAGAGCTTCACCGCCACCGACTGCACCCGACCTGCCGAGAGTTTGGGGGCAATTTTTTTCCACAGCAGCGGCGACAGAGTGTAACCCACCAGGCGATCCAAGATGCGGCGCGTCTCTTGGGCCCGCACCAGTTGCTCGTCCACCTCACGGCAATTTTGCAGCGCCTCCTGAATGGCCTCGCGGGTGATCTCGTGGAACACCATGCGGCGGGTGGGCACCTTGGGCTGCAGCACCTGTTGCAGGTGCCAACTGATACTTTCCCCCTCCCGGTCTTCGTCAGTGGCCAGAATTAGCTCGTCGGCTTTCTTAAGCGCCTCCTTCAGCTGTTTGACTACCTTTCTTTTGTCCTTGGGGATCACGTAGAGAGGCTCGAAGTTGGCGTGGACATTGACCCCGAGACGGCTCCACTCTTCTCCCTTCACCTCTTCGGGAATGTCAGAGGCCGACTCCGGCAGATCGCGTACATGTCCCATCGAGGCTTGCACCTCATAGCCGGCGGGCAAGAAGCCGCGGATGGTACGGGCTTTGGTGGGAGATTCGACAATGACCAGCTTGGGCATGATGATGTTGACTAGAAGGAATCGACTGAAGGTGGTGAGCCTCCCGACCCAGGGGTGCGGCGGATCGGCGCCCACAATCGGGTCTACCTATGGATCTATCGCTACTTCTTCTGGAGCCTAGCAAGTCTGCTTGTGCTTGGCTAGCGATCCTGGGCGGTTGACCTGGGCAGTCTGCTCCTATTCGACCTCTTAGCACAACCATGAAGCTGCATCACTTTTCCATTCGCACCGCCGATATTTTTCGCTCCATCGCCTTTTACGAGGGTCTGGGCTTTGTGGTGGAAGAACGGTTTACCGCTGGGATCACCTTAGCCTGCTGGATGCTCAGCCCCTGGGGTCGCCTGGAGCTGATGCAGGTGCCGCAGCCCCATCCTGCGCCGGATCCTTTCGGGGATCCCCACTATGTGGGCTACTACCATCCCTCTTTGGAGATCGGCCCTGAATGGGGATCCCTGGCCGACTATCTACAGCATCTGGAGGCACAGGTGCCCCTTACCTTGCTGTTGCCGCCGCAGTGCCAGCAAATTGGCGGCCAAGTCTATGAGGTGGCGTTCATCGCCGATCCCGATGGCCTGCCGATCGAACTCATCCGCCCCCAGGGATGCCCAGGATCAGAATAAGGTTTGCCCCGACGCAGGGATCCAGGAGATATCTCCTCAATTGACGGAACGGGTGGAGGCGGTCGCTCTCTCTAGCTGGGCTGGCCCTTAAGGATCCCAGCGCTAGAGGCGTTCCTTGATGGGCCAGCCAAAGTGGCAGGGGCAGAACCAGCGCCCAGTCCGGCGCCTGCGCCGAGAAGCGGATCAGATCATGGGGCCCAAGGGTCAAGACAATCCCAAAGTAACGCCTAGAAAGGTAGCTCCTCTGCGGGGGCTAGGGGGGACTGGGTTGCCGGCGGGCCGTAGGCTTCACCCAGATCGGGGGATCCCTCTGCTTCCAGGCTCTCGAGAGCGGACAGTTCTGCCGTCGCCTCCTCGGGCGAGGCCAGGATCCCTTGCAAATCTATCAGGCTGCCGTTGAAATGGTCGGCAAAGCGGCGGGCCACCTCCGCCAGCTCGTGGGCAAGGTGGTAGGAGGGAGGCTTTGCCGCTTGCGCTGGCGGGATGGAGTTCTCGCCAGGGGTCTCTGGCTCAGCAGGAGGAGGTTGCCCGACTCTACCGTAGCTTTGGGATCCCGCCTTGGGAGATGGCGATAAGTCTTTGGGGAGGTTGTCGCCCCTGGGGGTTCGGCTCTGCAACTTTGCAGGGGCGAGGGGTGGAGCCTTTTCGCGACCTGAGGTTTCGCCAGCACTCCCCTCACGATGGCGGGACGAAGGTCCCTGCTGCACCACCAAATTTAGCCGCACCGGGCGCTGCAGCAGGTTGTGGAGCGCAGAGCAGAGCTCGGCTTCTTTGCTGCGCACCTTGTCCACTAAGCCCTTATTGGGAAAAGCAAGGGTAATCTCTAAGGTCTCCGTCCCGTCAGAGCCAACGAGAGACTCCTGCTGCAAATAGCCGGATGCCAATAGGCCTCTGGTGATGGGGCGAAGGTTTTCAAGAAACTCCTCCCACCGGGGCCGCAGCAGCTTGAGGGGATGCGGATCTTTCGCTTTTTCCGGGCTGGCCGGCTTCTCCCGACTTGGCTTTGCCGCTTGCGACGGCGGGAGGGATCCCCCTGTTGCAGCAGGGGAAGGGGCTGGGGTCTCTGGAAGGGTTGTCGTAGGAGCTGTCAGCTCCTCGCTGGCTGGGACGGTGGGGCTAGGGGTCTTTCCGACCGTTGGCGGGCCGACGGCTGGGAGCGGCTCTCCGCCTTTGGCCTCTATTGACGGCAGCGGGACGGCACTCTGGCGAAGCTGGCCCAGCAGATCCAGCAGGGCGATCTCCAACCAAAGCTGGGGTTGCCCGCTCTGGCGAATTTGCGGCTCGCACTGGCGCAGGTGGCTCTGGGCCGCCAGCAGCATCTCCACCGAGTAGCGAGGAGCCCGCTGCTGCAGAGCTGCCCAGGTGGGATCCGTTACGGCCGCCAACTGCCGCTGTTGGGGGGCCGTCTTGGCCAGCAGCAGATCCCGGTAAAAAACCACCAGGCTCTGCAGCACCACCAGGGGCTCTCTGCCCCGCTCCAGCAATTGTCGCGTCTGGGCCAGCACCGCCTGCACATCCTGAGCCAGCAACGCATCGGTCAAATCCAAAAGCTGCCGCTCCGGGATCCCGCCCACCAAGTCCCATACGGCTTCTGGGGTGATGGATCCCTCCAGCAAGCTGAGCTGATCCAACAGGCGCTCGGCGTCCCGCAGCCCGCCCTGGGCCAGTTGGGCCACCAGGTGCAAGGCTTCTGGTGCAATGGGGATTCCTTCCTGGGCGGCGATCTGGCCCAGGTGGGCCACCATGTCGTCGAGGGGGATGCGGCGGAAGTCAAACCGCTGACAGCGGGAAACGATGGTGGGCAGAACCCGCTGTGGGTCGGTGGTGGCCAGCACAAACACCACGCGAGGAGGCGGCTCTTCCAGCGTCTTCAGCAACGCGTTGAAGGCGGCATTGCTGAGCATGTGGCACTCGTCGATGACATAGACCTTGTAGCGGCTATTTACCGGCGCAAATTGGGCCCGCTCGATCAGCTCGCGGATGTTGTCCACGCCGGTGTTACTGGCCGCGTCGATCTCAATCACGTCCAAAGAAGAGCCGGCGGTGATGGCGCGGCACTGGCTGCATACCTGACAGGGATCCGGCGTTGGCCCCTGCTCGCAATTTAAAGACTTGGCCAAGATGCGGGCGCTGGAGGTTTTTCCGGTGCCCCGCGGCCCACAGAACAAGTAGGCCGGCGCCACCCGCCCCAGCCGGATGGCATTGGCCAAAGTCTGCACGACTGCCCCTTGGCCCACCACCTCGGCAAAGCGCTGCGGGCGGTATTTCAAATGAAGGGGTTCGTACTTGCCAGCAACGGCCATTTTTTCGAGCTCTCCAGTCGCCTTGCAAGCGCGCCCCCGCCGAAACCGCTCTTGCTGGGCAATGCTGAGGCATCCCAGGGGGGCTCCCCTATTCTGGCTTCTCCCTTTGTCCCTCAAGAGCGATACTGGGCCTGGGAGGAGATGTCGCTCCCTGGGCGGGCAGAGCTTTGGGATCCCGGCGGCGCAGCGGAGGGATCTGCGGCAATTGCACCTTCCAGCCGGGGGCATCCAGTTGATCCACGTGCTGCAGCCGGTAGCTGAGCTGGTACAGTTCCCTCTTGAGCCGGCGATTTTCTGCCTGCATGGCGGCGATGCGCTCGCGGATGGGCTGCAGGCGGGCCTGAAGTTTGCGCCGGTAGAGCTCCGGCAGCTCCTGGAGCATCTGCTCCAACACCTGCTTTTCTTGGTAGAGCTGCTCGATCTCGGCCTCGTAGCTGCGAATTTGCCGCTGTTGCTTTTCTTGGCGCAGCTCCAACAGGTCGATCTGGCTCTGCAGCAGGCGGTTGCGCTCCCGCAAAAGCTGGATCTCCCGCTCCCGCGCCGCCAGCGCTGAGGTCCACAAAGACTCTCTCCCGCTGCCACAAAGTGCTTCCTGCATCGCCTCTTTCTCGATCCATCCAGACATAGCTGCAAAGAAAGGGATCCCTCCCCCGTCACTCTATCCGGCTCGGCGGGGTGGGGCAAATGGCCCCTCCTTCTCTGGGGTGAGCCCCCAGGGCTTGCCTAACCTGGGCTTCCAGCTGCGCCAGGGATCCGGAATTGTCCAGCACTACATGGGCGCGACGGGCCTTTTCTTCTAGGGGCCACTGGCTGGCCAGGCGCGCCTCGATTTCTGCCGCCGTCAGCAGATCCCGCTGCGCCAGCCGCTGCCGCTGCTGCTCCGGGGTACAGGTCACCACCCAGATCTCGCTGGCCCAGTTTTCCATGTGGGCCTCAAACAGGAGCGGGATCATCAGGCAAACGGTGGGATGGCCTTCCCCGTGAGGACATTGGCAACTGGGTCGAGCCTCAGTCGCTTCCTCAGGCGGCGCAGATGCCCCGTGGGCCTCGAGAAACTCCCGCAGCCGCGCTTTGACAAAAGGATGGATCTGGGCTTCCAGCCAGGCCCGCTCGGCGGCATCGGCAAAGACAATCCGCCCCAACTGGCGGCGATCCAGCGCTCCAGAGGGATCCTGGATGGCCCGGCCGTAGCGCTGCAGCACCCGCTCGCGGATGGGGGATCCCACCGCTAGGGCTTGCCGCGCCATCTGATCTGCATCGGCCACCGGGATCCCGTGCCGTTCCAAGAGGCGGGCCACCGTGGATTTGCCTGTGGCTATGCCGCCCGTCAGGCCGATGATTCTCATGGGAGCTGGGTGATTTCAAATGAGTTGGAGACAGGCCCAAGCGCTCCGCGCCGGCCCTCACCCCCAGCCCCTCTCCCAGAGGGAGAGGGGAGATCCCCTTCAAGGCGAGGCCCTTTGGGCAGAGGGTGGGGAAAGGCAAGGTTCTGTTAAGAGACTATACTCAAAGCCTTCCACCAAGGCCCGGCAGGAGGCTTCGATGATGTTGGTGGAAACTCCCACCGTGGTCCAACGGCGGTGGCCGTCGCTAAACTCCACCAGCACCCGCGTCTTGGCCGAGGTGCCGGCCCGCCCGTCCAAGATGCGCACCTTGTAGTCGGCCAGGTGAATGGCCTCCAGTTGCGGGTAAAACTCCAGCAAGGCTTTGCGCAGCGCCCCATCCAAAGCCGCCACCGGCCCATTGCCTTCCGCTGCCGTCACCCGCGTCTGCCCCCGCACCGCAATCTTCACCGCTGCTAGGGACTGCACCTCCGTTGCCTCGCCGCTGGGATCCCAGTCTTTGCTGCTCCAGTCGGAGCGAGTGGTGGCGCTGACATGGAAGCTGAGCACCTCAAACGGATGCGAGCGCTGCCCCAACAGCTCCCGCACCAAGAGCTCAAAGCTGGCCTCAGCGGCCTCAAACTGGTAGCCCTGCAGCTCCAAGGTCTTCAGCCGCTCTAGGATCAAGCGGGCCTGGGGATCCGACTTGTCCAGCCGGATCCCGAACTCGGCCACCTTGCTGAGGATATTGCTCAGCCCCGCCTGATCCGAAACGACGATGCGCCGGCAGTTGCCCACCTGCTCCGGAGCAATGTGCTCGTAGGTAAGAGGGTTTTTCTGAACAGCGCTGACATGGATCCCACCCTTGTGGGCAAAGGCGGATCGGCCCACGAAAGGAGCATGGTCGTCCGGGGCCAGGTTGACCACCTCACTGATGGCGCGGGAGATCTCTGTTAGGTGTTGCAGCTTTCCCTCGGGCAGACAGCGGTAGCCTAGCTTGAGTTGTAAGTTGGGGATAACGCTGCACAGGTCGGCATTGCCACAGCGCTCCCCGTAGCCGTTGATGGTGCCCTGCACCATGCGCGCCCCCGACTGTACTGCCGCCAGGGCATTGGCCACAGCAGTGCCAGAGTCGTTGTGGGTGTGGATCCCCAAGGGCAAATGCCCCAGGTGATGGGATTCGGCCAAGACGGCTGCCGTGATGGCGGCGATCTCGTGGGGCAGGGATCCGCCGTTGGTATCGCAGAGAACCAGCCACTCCGCCCCTGCCTCGGCAGCCGCCACGAGGGTTTGCAGGGCGTAGTCGGGGTTGTGGCGGTAGGCGTCGAACCAGTGCTCGGCATCGTAGATCACCCGCCGCCCTTGGGAGCGCAAATAGGCGATGGTGTCGCGGATCATGGCCAGGTTTTCCTGCAGCGTGGTGCCCAGCCCCTCCGTAACATGCAGATCCCAAGACTTGCCAAAAACCGTCACGTAGCGGGTTCCCGCCGCCAAGATGGCCTGCAGCAGGGGGTCATCGGCTGCCCGCCGCCCCGGCTTGCGGGTGGAGCAAAAGGCCACCAGCTCCGCCTGCTCCAGCGGCTCTTCCCGCAGTTGCCAGAAAAATTGTCCATCTTTGGGATTGGCCCCCGGCCAGCCCCCCTCAATAAAGGGGATCCCCAGCCGATCCAGCAGCTTGGCAATCTGCACCTTATCTGGCACCGACAGCGACAGCCCCTCCCGCTGCGCCCCATCCCGCAGCGTGGTGTCGTAGAGGGTGATGGCGACCGGAGAATCTGCTTCAGTCTTCATACCGCATCAACTTTTTGTAAAAGGCGGTGGTGAAATCCGGCGGCTGCCCCCGCTGCACCAGCGCTACCACGTCGATGAGGTAGTCCACAAACTCGTAGTTGGCGATGGAGAGCTGGTAAGTGAGCTCGGCATCCTGATCGAAGACCACCTGCACCACGGTCAGATCTGCGGGCAACAGCGACGTGTGCCAACTGGCCAGGAAACGCACGGGCTTGTCTCCCTCGATGGCCCTCTGTCCTTCCAGGCTGCCTTTTTTGTAAAGGCCCACGGCCAGGGGCAGGTACTGCCGGCGGGCAACCGCGTAATAGGGCTGATAGACGGACACTTCCGACGGGCCGGCGGGTTCGAGCTGCAGAGCCATGGCGTGTCAAGGGAAGAAAACGGTTAAGGACGGCAACAACCCCAACTGCAATCCAGCCTACCGCCTCGACGACTTGCTGGTCTAAGGGTTAGGGGCTCTAGGAGGGATCCGGCACCTTCTTTGGGAGAAAAGCGTTGGAAAGTCGAGAAGCTCTGCGGAAGAATAGGAGAAGTAAAGAGGGGATCCCCCCAAGCGACTCCCTCTTCGGCATGTCCTGGACCCATGGACACCAACCAAGACAGGAACATCCCTTCCCCCGCCCCAGCTCTGGCGACGGAGTGGGATCCCGTGCTGCAGCAAAAGTTTGAGCAGCTTGCCCAGATCTTGGCCAAGATGGGGCGGGTCTTGGTGGCCTACTCAGGCGGGGTGGATAGCAGCCTGGTGGCCAAGCTGGCCTGGGATCAGTTGGGGGAGGGGGCCCTGGCCGTCACTGCCGCCTCCCCTGCCCTTTTGCCCGAAGATCTGGAGGAGGCCATCTGGCAAGCCCAATCCATCGGCATCCGCCACCAGATCGTCGAGACCCAGGAGCTGCAGGATCCCCGCTACGCCGCCAACCCCGCTAACCGCTGCTACTTCTGCAAAAGCCACTTGCATGACCTGCTGTGCCGGCTGGCGCAAGCCCAAGGATACGACTACGTGGTGGATGGCCTCAACGCCGACGATCTGGCCGACTACCGGCCGGGAGTGCAGGCAGCTCGAGAGCGGGGCGTGCGTTCCCCCCTGGCGGAGGTGGGGATGAGCAAGCTGGAGGTGCGGCAACTGTCTCGCCATCTGGGCCTGCCCTGGTGGGATAAGCCGGCTCAGCCCTGCCTCAGCTCCCGCTTTCCCTATGGCGAGGCCATCACTGCCGAGAAGCTGCGCCGAGTGGGGGCGGCAGAGCGCTATTTGCGCAGCTTGGGCTGGCACCAGGTGCGGGTGCGCTCCGAGAAAGATACTGCTCGCATCGAACTGCCCCCTCACCAGATCCGAGAGTTTGTGCAAAAAACCGATCTGGAAGCGCTGGTCAGGGCTCTGCAATCCTTCGGCTACCTCTACGTCAGTCTCGATTTGGAGGGCTACCGCAGCGGCAAGCTCAACCGCGCCCTCAACCCGCCCCCGCCGACAACGGGCTGAGCCAGCCCGGGGGCTTGGGCTGAAGTTTTGCGCAGGTTTGGGGGAGTATGAAAGGGTTTTGGTGGCTCTGGCTTTGCTTGGGGGTGTTTGGCCTGGCAACGGCTGCTCCTGCCTCAGCCCAGAAAGACCAGGTGGCAGCCGCTCAGCCTGGGGATACGAGTGCCCCCGATACCCTTGCGGATCGCACGTTACGGCTGCGCTCCGACCGCCAAACCTTCGACCAACGGGCGCAGGTTTTCCAGGCGGAAGGAAATGTGGAGATGCGGCTGGGCCGCTCTGTGCTGCGGGCAGACCGCCTGCGCATCGAGCTGCAACAGCGGCGAGCCGTGGCCGAGGGCAATGTCTCGGTGGAGCTGCATCGGCAGCGCATCCAGGGATCCCGCCTGGAATACGACTTTGAGCGGGAGCAGGGAGTTTTGGAAGAGGCCTTCGGGCAGGTGGATATCGGCCAGTTGCAGGCCGCCGGATCCCCGGCAGCGGCCCTCTCGCCGCAGCGGCTGGTGCGCTTTCGCGCCGTCCGCATCCGCTTCGCTGCCAACAACTGGGAAGGAGAGCAAGTGCAGTTGACCAACGACCCGCTAGATCCGCCAGAGCTGGAGATCCGCAGCCCGCGAGTGACCTCCGCCCTGCAGCCGGATGGTTCCAGCCTGCTGATGGCCGAGGCGGGGCAACTGGTTTTCGACCAGGTCTTTTTTTTGCCCCTGACCATTCGGCTGCGTCTTGACTCCTTCAACCGTCAGCCTCCGGTCAGCCTTTTTTACGATGACTTCGACCGGGAAGAACTGCGGCGCGGCCTGATCCTGCAAGCCAACATCGAGCTGCTGCAGGATCCCAACCTCAGCTTGGTGCTCTCCCCCCAACTGTATCCGCAGCGCCTCTGGGGGAGCCTCCAAGGGATCCGCGATGGGGTTGGGCTGCGGACGGATTTTCGTTGGCGGCAACCGGAAGCCAATGCCCAAACCTCGCTGTTTGCCGAGCTGCGCGGGATCGTCTTCGAGGAATTTGCTCGGCGCTTGCGGGCGCAGGTCGAACACCGCGTTACCACCGGCGACGGCGGCCAAGTCACCTACACCTATGCTTATCGGGAGCGTTTTTTCAGCGGGCGGCTGGGGTTTCAGATCGTGGAAAATCGCTTCGGTGTCAGCTACAACTCGCCCACCCTCCTTCTCGGCGACACCGGCTTGAATTTCAGCTACCGCATAGCCGCCGACTCCATCGACGCCCTAGGACAACTCGGCGACATCGACACCGATCCCAATCTAGCCCTGGCCAAGACCACCGACCGCATCCAGCTCACCCGACTGCAACTGGGGGCAACCGTGAGCCGCTCCTTTCCCATTTGGCGGCCCCCCAAGACGGCAGCAGATCCCCCACCCCGCTTTTCCGCTTTGCCCATCGAACAGGGAATCTGGCTCAACACCGGCCTCAGCAGCAGCCAGTCGTTCTACTCCAATGGCCGTGCCCAAAGCTATACTGCCGGCAGCATTGGCCTCGACGCGGTAATCGGGGCTTTCGTGGCCGATACCTTCGACTACACCAACCTGAGGGTGACCTACTCCAATGGCTTTTTGGCGGGGGCCTCGCCGTTTTTGTTCGACCGCATCACCACGCGGGAGCAGCTTGTTCTGGGCTTTTTACAGCAACTGTACGGCCCGCTGCGGGTGGGGGCCGAAACCACACTGGATCTCCAATCCGGCCAGCAGGTGGATACCACCTATCGCCTGGGTTACGACCGCCGCACCTATGGATTTAGCTTGCAATACAATCCGGTGCGTCAGTCGGGGGCGCTGGAGCTGCGGGTGGAGGGCCTGAACTGGGATCCCCGCCAGTCCTCGCCGAAGCCGACGACCGGAGCGAGCCTCCACGAGCCGTGATCCCCAAACTCCCAAGGGGACTCAAAATGTAATCTTAACTACTGCTCTGCGGAGATTCTCTGTGAGAAATTGCCTCGCCGCAGGGAGAAATTTCAATCCAAATCCCTCCTGATTTGAAGGGCCATTCTGAAAAATCAAAACGGTAAGATAAAATACAGAAATTACTTTTCCAGGATTCATTTTTGCTGGTTGGGATCGCCGTATCAAAGGCTACTGCAGCGATCCCCAGGCGGTGTTAGGGTAGATAATAGGCTGAGCAGAGTGGGCTGGTGATCTAATTATGCAAACACTTGATGCGATCCCCGACAAAAAACGAGTAGAGCGAATAACCTGTAGCTACATCAACGCGACCAGCTCCGTTCAGGTGGTTCGCATCACAAATATCGAGAACTGGTACTTTGAGCGGGTGGTCTTCCCAGGGCAGCGGCTGCTGTTTGAGGCAGTGCTGGGAGCCAAACTGGAGATCCACACGGGCATGATGGCCAGCTCCATCCTGACGGATATCATCCCTTGCGAAAAGCTGCGCGTGCGAGAGACGGAGCCGGTGACGGTGGGCGCCTAGATGCCCCGAGGCCAGCGGTGTGGACTAGGTCTCGCGACCTTGCTCCTTTCTCTCCTCTCTTTCCGGGCTAGGGGAAGGTTGGGGTGAGGGGCGAGGCTTGGGCGGCAGTGGGATCTCAAGGAAACGGGCGCTCAACCGCACCGGGCTGATCTCGCGCCGTTGCGGCGGCCACGGGATCCCCAGCCAACGGGCCGTGAGCTCCAGCAGGCTGGGGGGCGGTGTGGGAGTAGGGGTGGGCGTTGGTGGTGGGGTGGGGTACAGATCCAAGCGCGGCGGACGGGGGGTGCTGACCCGAAAAGCATCGGGGGGAGGTTGGGTCAGCGGCACATTGGGATCCCTGCACCCCAGCAGGCCCAGCCCCAGCAGGATGTACAGCGTTGCGGTGCCTCTGCTTCTCATGAACAAGCTGCCGAGCATCGACACCAGACTATCACCGGGATCCCAGGGCTCTGAGCTGGGTTTGCAGATCTGCTTCCAGGGCAGATAGCTCGCGAGCTATGGCTGCGTAGCGGTTGGCAGTCAAGTTTTTGGCGATAAATTGCTCCAGCAGTTGCTGATCCCGGGCAACCATCTGGTTAAAGTACTGCTCTACGGGAACCCGTGGGTCTTCGATCAAGGCTCTGCACATCTGCAAAGCCGTGATCAACTGGGCCCGCACCTGCAAAAAGAGCGACTGGATATACCGCTGCTCGGCCTCGCTCAGTTGGCGAAAATCTCGCCAATACTGGCCCCCCTCCAGCGATTGTTGGAGCTCTTGCACCCAGCGGTTGTACTCTTTTACCTTGCGGGCGAGATCGCTGGCAAACTCCATGATCTTGGGAGGGCTATTTAGGAGGTGGGCCTCCTGCCAGCGCTGGCGAATGCGGCGCAGGCTCTGCTGCAGCTCCAAGCTGGCCCAGAGGAGCCCCAGCAAAACCACCGCCAGCAACACGACGGCCACTGTATACAGTAGCCAATAGCCGGGATCCCGCATCCCCAAAAAGATCACCAGGGCAACCACCAACAGGCAGAGGGCCAGCATAACCCAGAAGCGCAGTTGTTGTTGTTGCAGACGCAGGTACCCTTCCCTCAGGCCAAATGCTTCACAGCAAGCCTCCAGATCCGCATCCATGATCTGGCGAAACTCCTCTAGAGAGATTGGTTCGGCAGTGATCATCGAAGACCCTCGCAACGCAATCTGGGTTGAAGTCCAGGCCGTTAGGATTTGCCCTGCCAATTCCGCGCGGCTTCCGTACTCTCCTCCAGCGGCTCCAGCACCTCGCTGGCTGGAACCACCATCAACCCATAGCCCCCTTCGCGACAAAAATCGACGATCTCCTGAGTATCAAAGCGCTCGGCCAGCGGCTTGGGCAGCCCCTGCTGGGCCAGCCTTTGGGCATATTTTTTCGCCCCAAAGGCGCTCTCAAACGCAATGACAATGTCCTGCCCCCCGATCTGGCGTGTGCAGATCCCCTCTTGGCCATTGGCTTGGTAAAGCAGCACGATGACCTGGGAAGGCAAGTCTTCCGGGCTAGCCCAAGCCAACTCCTTCTCAGCCTGGGATCCGCCGCCGAGCAACACATCCCGCGCCTCGTTGAGCCGTGCCAGTTGCGCCTCCAGCAAGGGCCTTTGCCGTTCGTCCTCCAGCTCCAAGAGGGCGGCACTGAGGGTTTGATATTCTCGAAACCACTTCCTCCGGATCTCCCGTTCGCTGGCATCCGGCGGCAGGTTGAGAACTTGGAGGGCCTCGGCGGTGTCCATCGACAGCCTCTGCTCGGATTGAGAGGAACGTCACTGTCCACAGTCTAGACTAACCGCTCTGGGAGCTTTGAGAGGGGGACTCTTCCAGGGATCCCCGCTCCTTGGCGCTGTCAGCCGGTCGTTGGGTAGGAAGCCGAACTGCTGAGCAACTCCCCTTGCACCACGTTCGAGATGCCGCCAGCGGGGTGGGCAGATATCGGGCTTGGCCAACTGGATAGGCAAATCGGGCAGAGCAGCAAAGGATGGTGTGGCACAGCAAGTGGGGGTTGCCTGCCAGCAGCTACTGCAAGTTGTGAAAGAATCGCCGCTCTCCCCCTGCGTGAGAGCAAGCCGGCAGGGCTGCGGACAACGTCAAGGTTAATTCTCAGTTAAGAAAAAAGCCGTTGCGGGGTGTAATCCCGCTGCATCTATGAGAAGATGGTAAAGCTGTGCTTTTTGTGCGCACGGCTTCGGTAGTCTATCTGGCCAATTAGGGGATAGTATGCTGCACACACTATCTGGCCAATTAGGGGATAGGTCTCTGGCTCTGATCGGGATCCACTGCATCCTAGAGCTTTACGACTGCCCGGCCAAACTTCTGGATGATGTTTCCCTGGTGCAACAGGCCTTGCGGGAGGCAGCAAGACGCTCCAACTCCACCCTCTTGGGCGAGCTTTGCCATCCGTTTGAGCCACAGGGGATCACGGCTCTGGCCCTTTTGGGAGAATCCCATATCTCCATTCACACTTGGCCCGAAGCGGGCTATGCAGCGGTGGATGTGTTCACCTGTGGTCGCCACACGCGGCCCGAAGCAGCCTGTGAATACTTGATCCAGGTGTTTCAAGCGCGGCGGTATTCGCTGCGCAAGCTACCTCGCCGAACCACGGATGCGGCACCCATTGAAGAGATGGCGGATTTTCCCGAAGCGCTAAGCTGTGAAACGGCCGGACGAAGGCGCTGAGATCCCGCCACTTTTTGTCAGGTGTCCTATGAACACCCCAAAGAGCTTCTTCTGGGCGCAGGAGTACTTCACCCCCTGGGACTACACTGCCCGTGCCATCACGCGCATTCTGGCCTACCGAAAAACCCGTTTTCAGGAGATGCTGATCGCCGAGACGGGAGCCTATGGCAAGGGCCTGATGCTGGATGGCCACTGGCAGTCCACCACGGCGGACGAATTCCTGTACCACGAGGCTCTGGTTCATCCGGCCCTGGTGCAGGTCGTCCAGGCGGGTGGGATCCCGCGGCGAGTGTTGATATTGGGTGGTGCGGAAGGGGCGACGCTGCGGGAGGTGCTGCGCTGGCGCTCGGTGGAGCAAGTGGTGATGGTGGATATCGACGGGGAGGTGGTGGAAGCCTGTCGAGAGCATCTGCCGGAAATGCACCAAGGATCCTTTGCGGATCCGCGGGCAGAGGTGGTGATCGCCGACGCCTTGGACTTTCTTGGCCAGACGGAGCCGATCTGGGACGCGATCCTTTCCGATCTGTCGGATCCCGTTGAGGCCGGCCCGGCCTACCGCCTCTTTACCCAGGAGTTTTTCCGCCAGGTTCGCTCCAAGTTGCAGACCGCTGGGGCTTTTGTCATCCAAGCTGGGCCGACGGGTCCAGTGGAGTTGTGGCAGCACACTCGCATCGTTCACACCTTGAAAACGGTGTTTGCTGCTGTGCAGCCCTACGCTATCTACGCCCCCACCTACGGCGGGCCGCTGGGGTTTGCCCTGGCAGCCCAGGATCCCATCTCTTCCAGGCCGGAGCCCGAACAGGTCGACCAGATCCTGGCCCAACACCTGGATCCCGACCGCGGAGCGCTGCGCTTCATCGATGGCATCACCCTCCTGGGACTCTACCAGGTTCCCGCCCACCTGCGCCGTGCCATTGCTGCTGAGACCACCGTCTACACCCTGGCCAACCCTCCTCAGGTCGAGTAATCTGGCGGCCCAATCCGCGATTAAAAGTGGGATCCCAGGGTATTTGTCTTCGGTGCCATAACTTGGTAGATTCGTGAGCAGCCGAATTTTGCTTCCCCGATGAAAGTCCTGGTTATTGGTGGTGACGGATACTGCGGCTGGGCAACGGCCCTACACCTGTCCAACAGGGGCTATGAGGTGGCCATTCTCGATTCCTACGTGCGCCGCCTCTGGGATCTGCAGCTAGGGGTTTCTACCCTGACGCCCATTGCCCAGCTCGAGCAGCGGGTGGATCGCTGGAAGGGGCTGACCGGCAAGGATATTCCCATTTTCGTTTGCGACGTCACCAACTACGAGGCCCTCATTTCTTGCATGCGTCGCTTTGAGCCGGAGGCCATCGTCCACTTTGGCGAGCAGCGCTCTGCTCCCTACTCGATGATTAGCCGCGAACATGCGGTGATGACCCAGGTCAACAACGTGGTGGGCACCCTGAACATCCTCTACGCCATCAAGGAGGAGTTTCCCGACTGCCACCTGGTGAAGCTGGGCACCATGGGCGAGTATGGCACCCCCAACATCGACATCGAGGAGGGGTACATCACCATCGAGCACAACGGCCGCAAGGATACCCTGCCCTATCCCAAACAGCCGGGTTCCATGTATCACCTCTCCAAGGTGCACGACAGCCACAACATCCACTTCGCCTGCCGCGTCTGGGGCCTGCGGGCTACCGACCTCAATCAAGGGGTGGTGTACGGCGTGTTAACAGAAGAAACCGGCATGGATGAGGTGCTGATCAACCGCCTCGACTACGATGGCGTGTTCGGCACGGCCCTGAACCGCTTTTGCGTTCAAGCCGCAGTGGGCCACCCCCTGACGGTGTACGGCAAGGGGGGCCAAACCCGTGGCTTCCTGGATATCCGCGATACGGTGCGCTGTGTGGAGCTGGCCATCGCCAATCCTCCTGAGCCAGGTCAGTTCCGGGTGATGAACCAGTTCACCGAGCAATTTAGCGTGGAGCAACTGGCGCTGATGGTGCAAAAGGCCGGAGCCGCCATGGGCCTGAAGGTGGAAATCAACTACTTGGAAAACCCCCGTGTCGAGCTGGAGGAGCACTACTACAACGCCAAAAATACCAAGCTCCTAGACCTGGGCCTACAACCCCACTACCTATCTGACTCGCTTTTGGACTCGCTGCTCAACTTCGCCCTCAAGTACAAAGACCGCGTGGATGTGCGGCAGATCCTGCCCAAGGTGAAGTGGAAGGGCTAGCTCTCCAGGCAAGCTTGGGCCAGGCTCAGCCAGCCGCGGGCCAGATTCTCCAGGTCATAGCCCCCTTCTAACCCGAAGACGGTCTTGCGGGTCACCTCCTCCAGGCAGAGGTGGGCCATGCGGCCAAAGTCTTCCGGCTCCAGCAGCATACTGGCCAAGGGATCCCTTTTGGCACAGTCAAAGCCGGCGCTCACCAGCAGCAAATCCGGTTGGAAGGCCCGCAAAAACGGCAAGACCTTCTCATCGAGAGCTTTTTTGTAGACCGACCAGTCTGACCTGGCAGGCAGAGGCACGTTGCAGAGGTTGCCGTGGATCCCGGTTTCCTCGGCCAAGCCCGTGCCAGGGTAGAGGGGAAACTGATGGATAGAGGCATAGGCCAGTTGGGGGTGACGCTCCACCACCGCCTGCGTGCCGTTGCCGTGGTGCACATCCCAATCGAAAATGGCTACCCGCCTCACCCCCGGCTGATCCAGGGCCCAGAGGGCGGCAATGGCGGCGTTACTGAAGAGACAAAACCCCATTGCCCGTTCCGGCTCCGCGTGATGCCCCGGCGGGCGACACAGCACCAAAGCAGGCTGAGCCGCGGCCAAAGCCGAGGCCGAAGCAGCAATCCAGGCTCCAACTGCCTGCCGCGCCGCCTCAAAGCTCGCTGGGGAAACGGCGGTATCGGCATCGAGGCGACCCCCTCCTGCCGCAGCCAACTCGGCCACCCGTTGAATGTGCCAGCGCGGGTGTACCCGCTCCAGTTGTGCAAGATCCGCCAAGGGGGGATCCCGCCATTCCAGATGCTCGGCGAAAGAGGCACCGCGCAGCGCCTTGACAATGGCCTGCAGGCGAGCCGGACGCTCGGGGTGAAACGGCCCGGCGTCGTGGCGGAGAAAAGTCTCAGAATAGTAAACGGGCAACATACCAGGGCAAGGTAGCGTTCTTGCAGTCTAGCCTAAGCCCATCTTCCCTCTACCCGTAGAAGGCTTCCGACATGGATCCCGCATAGGGATCAACGCCAAAAGGAGCTTGTTGCAGCTTTTGATTGACCACCTCCCGCACTACCGAGCGGAGCAATTCCAGCTCAGAAGGGTTGAGCTGATCGCGGCTGGGACACTCATCGGCAGCCAGCCACATATAAACAGCAGGAACCCGGTTTAAGATCTGCTGCATCAGCGCTTCCCGCTCCCTGGCATCGTAGAAAACCTGCTGATGGGGGTGCTCAGTACAGAGGACATTTTCCAGTTCTCCCAAAGCCAGGTACTCAACGATATTAACCAACATCTTTTCCATTTGTCCCTCCTAATCCCCGTCGCTCTTAAAACAGGCATTAAACAAAAAGTGCAACTTTCTCCTTTCCTCCTTCGCCGCTCTTTGCCTCGGACTCTTGCCTACAGGCCGGATAGCTGAGCCGGCGGCAGATCCAGTCCACCAGCGGGAAGAGGTTGTGGATTTGTCTGCTAAGATCTCCCCTGCGGCCAATCCTTAGCCCCCTCTATTTGCCCCGTTTGCCCTCCCCTCTGCCGCTGAAAGCAGCCAACAATCAGCAGCCGGAAAATCTCTTCGCTGGTATCCGGTACCAACGAAAAATTATCGGCTTTTTGAGAAGGACAGGGTAGGCCATTTAACAAAGACTATAGAAACTCAACCGCAAGAGGGAAGAAGATCTTACTTACCCAGCTACTCCTCCTCCAATACGCTAACACGTAACTATGTAGGAAGTTATGGGACTATTAAGAAGTTTACACATTTCTTGACGATCGGCTAACACTTTCGTTTGGCAAAGACACCCACTTGAAGAGCTAAGCGGAGCAACTCTTCGCCTGGCTACAAGCTCTGAAAAGCTGCCAAGATCTAAGGATCTAAAACTATGTCTAGCCTGCTATTGGCAAATCGACTCGCTGAGCCTGGATCCAGAAAGATTCCAGGTCGTAATAGTCTCTTTCCTCCTGCATGAACACATGGACGATGAGATCGGCATAGTCGATCAGTATCCAAGAGCCTGACTCTTGACCTTCGATGCGGCGCGGACTCTGTTGCCACTCCTCCCAAACCTTTTCCTCGATTGCTCGGGCAATGGCCCGTACTTGCGTAAGCGAGTAGCCACTGATCAAAAGGAAGTAATCCGCCAACGTGGAAATTTGGGATACATCCAGCAGGACAATGTCGCCGCCTTTTTTTTCTTCTGCTGCGCGAGCTGCGCTCAACGCCATGCGATAGATGGGATCCCTGGCACGGACAGGCATGGACTGTAGCAACTAAAACCCTCCTGAAACGACTGAATTGACTGGAGACACAATCTCCTCCGAACCTTTTTTACCCAAAGGATGCAGCAGAAAATGATTCCGAGTCATGAGTGTGCGTGGATGGATCACCTGATACCGGTTTAGCAGAAATCTCAGGCTGAGATCGCAAACCCCCACCACAGCTTTAGATAAATCTACAAAAGCTAGTCGTCGCAGATGTTCTAGCTCCGGACTGTTGCCGCGGTTGGGTTCCAGAGCATCGGCTACAAAAACCACACAACTGAGCGGATCCATGCCGGGCCGTCCCAGGGTGTGGTTGGCGATGGCTGCCAAGATCTCCGCATCCTGCACCTGAAATCGCTCCCGTGCCAGCAGGGATCCCACCTCGGCATGGAGAAGGTGGGGCTCGGCCCGCTCGATCTCGTCCAACTCCCGCTCCTGAGCGACGCTCTGCAGCAGTTGCTCCGGGGGGAAGGACTTGGCCAAGTCGTGCATCAGCCCTGCCCAAGCAGCTTTTTGCTCATCCAGCCCATAGTGAGCTGCCAGTTGCCGGGCCATCGCCTCTACCCCCAAGATGTGGCGAAGGCGAGGGGGGGGCACCTGCTCCTGGAGCCAGGCCAACACCTCTTCCCGCCGTAAGACCGGGCTAGTCATTTTGCAACTTCAGCACCGCCATAAACGCCTCTTGGGGCACCTCGACGGTTCCCACCGCCTTCATGCGCTTTTTCCCCTCCTTTTGTTTTTCCAACAGCTTGCGCTTGCGGGTCACATCCCCCCCATAGCACTTGGCCAGGACATTTTTGCGCAGGGCAGGAATAGTTTCGCGGGCTATCACCCGAGAGCCAATTGCTGCTTGAATGGGCACCTCAAACTGGTGGCGTGGGATCAGCTCGCGCAGCTTGGCTACCAAAGACCGGCCCACATAAAAGGCTTTGTCCCGATGCACAATGGTGGACAGAGAATCCACCACGTCGCCGTTGATGAGGATGTCCAAGCGCACCAGGTCGTCGGCGCGGTAACCTACCATTTGGTAATCCATACTGGCGTAGCCGCGGGTGCGAGATTTCAGTTGATCGAAAAAGTCGGTGACCACTTCTGCCAGCGGTAGCTCATACACGAGCGTAGTTCGACCCTGCGCCAGGTATTTCATGTCCTTAAAGGTGCCGCGTTTGGTCTCGCACAGCTCCATCACGGTACCGACAAATTCCTCAGGAAGAATCACCTCTACCCTCACAATCGGCTCCTCAATGCTGGTGCGCTCGTTGGGGGGAGGCAGCTTGCTGGGATTGTCTACCCGAATCACAGAGCCATCGTTGAGGGTAACCTGATACACCACCGTCGGAGCGGTGATCACCAAATCCAGGTTGTATTCCCGCTCCAGGCGTTCCTGCACCACCTCCATGTGCAGCAGGCCCAAGAAACCACAGCGGAAGCCAAAGCCCATCGCAGGGGAAACTTCCGGCTCAAAGTAGAGGGCGGCATCGTTGAGCTTCAGTTTTTCCAGAGCTTCTTTGAGTTCGGCGTATTGATCGGAGTTGCTGGGGAAGAGGCCGCAGAAGACCATCGGCTTGGCTTCTTTGTAGCCGGGCAGAGGCTCAGAGGCCTTGCGATGGACAAGTGTGATGGTATCCCCGACACGGGCGTGCTCGACACTTTTAATGGCGGCGGCAATGTAGCCCACTTCCCCAGCATGGAGAGACGCAACGGACTCTTGATGAGGGCGCATCACCCCCAGCTCGGTAATTTCGTATTCCCGACCGGAGGCCATGAAGCAGATCTTATCTCCCGTCTTCACCTCCCCATCCATGATGCGCACATAGACAATCACGCCGCGGTAGGAGTCGTAGTAGCTATCGAAAATTAGGGCCCGCAAGGGATCCGCCACTGTATCCCGCGGCGGGGGCACCCGCTGCACAATGGCCTCTAGGATCTCTGGGATGCCGATGCCCATTTTGGCAGAGGCCAAGATCGCTCCGCTGCAATCGAGGCCGATGACCTGCTCGATCTCGGCGATCACCCGCTCCGGCTCCGCCCCCGGCAGGTCGATTTTGTTAATGACCGGGATGATCTCCAGGTTGTTCTCCAGGGCCAGATAGACGTTGGCCAGGGTCTGCGCCTCCACACCTTGAGAGGCATCCACCACCAGCAGCGCCCCTTCGCAGGCGGCCAGGGAGCGGGAGACTTCGTAGGTAAAGTCCACATGCCCCGGCGTATCGATGAGGTTGAGGACATAGTCTTGGCCGTCTTGGGCGCGGTAGTTCATGCGGGCCGCCTGCAGCTTGATGGTGATGCCCCGCTCCCGTTCCAGTTCCATGTTGTCCAACAGTTGCGGCTTCATCTCGCGGGCTGAAACGGTGCCGGTCGCCTCCAGCAGCCGGTCGGCCAGGGTGGATTTACCGTGGTCGATGTGGGCGATGATGGAAAAGTTGCGAATGCGGGAGACGGGAACGTCGGTCATAAAAACCTGGTTGGGGCAAAGATTTTTTACAATGCTAGCCTCTTTGGCCCTCTGCCTGGGCCAAGGTTGCCCAGAAGTTAAAGTGGCTGGGACAGCTTTTCCCGGCAACGCCGACGATGGCCGGTGTAACAGATGGGTCGCTTGCGTGGCAGCAATTTTACCAAGCAGACTTTCTCTCAAGGCGGAGAAACCCGAAGGACCTCAGGTGGGTTGTGACAACTCCGCCGGGGAGCTGTGGGGCCAGCTCGAGAGTAGAGGGATCAGCCCTACTTATCCAGCTTCTCGATGTAGGGGCGAATGTCGTTGAGGTCGATGTAGCGATCGGTGGCATTGCGCAGCTCGCGGGCGATCATTCCTTCAGTGGAGACGACTGTAATCAAAGTGTTTTTGGAGCGCAACAGCTCAACGGCCCGCTCAAAATCGCCATCGCCGCTAAACAAGATGATCCTGTCGTATTGCCCAACCGTGTTGAACATATCGATGACGATCTCGATATCCAGGTTGGCCTTCTGGGAGTAGCGGCCAGAGTCTTCGTCTCGATACTCTTTAAGGATCTTGGTGCGCACCGTAAAACCCAAGCTGATCAGAGCATCTCGAAAGGCCCTTTGATCGTTGGGATCCTTGATGCCGGTGTACCAAAATGCGTTGACTAGCTCGACGTTGGGCTGTGACCTGACAAAATAATCCAAGACTCGGCGCGGGTCGAAAAACCAGCCATTTTTTTGTTGAGCATAAAACATATTGTTCCCATCGATAAAGATGGAAACCCGCGTGACGGGATGGCGAAACATAAAGATTTTTCTCGGAATAAAGGTGGACTGGTCAGGAAAAGAGGGTGAAAACGAGAGTGTCGATTATCCTAAGGTAAGGGTGGCCACGGCAGGCCAGCGCCTGCTGATACCAATCACCCATCATAGCGAAAACAGGGATCTTTTTCCCTAGCCATTAGCCCAGGCGCCTTTGGAGATCAGGGTGGGTTCCGGCTGCCGCAGGGCATAGCTGGATCCAGGGCGGTCGGCTTGGCTAACGTACAGCTCTGCCAATTGTCGGGCCAGGTTGCGGATGCGCCCAATGTAGAGGGTGCGCTCGGCTACGGCAATGACGCCGCGGGCATCGAGCAGGTTGAAGGTGTGGGAGCACTTGAGCACATAGTCGTAGGCGGGCAGGAGCAGCGACACCGCCAGCCGATCGGGAAGCACCTGTTTTTGCAGCTTCTGCTGTGTGGTTTCGATCAGGCGCTTGGCTTCAGCTTCGTAGAGGCGGAACAGCTCCAGCAGCATCTCGGGATCCGAATACTCGAAGTTGTAGTAGGACTGCTCCACCTCGTTTTGGAAATAGATTTGCCCATAGGTAATCCGGCCTAGGGAAGGGTGCTCACCCCAGCAGAGGTCGAAAACCGAGTCCACCCCCTGTAGGTACATGGCCAGGCGCTCTAGGCCGTAGGTAATCTCCACAGAAACGGGGCGACAATCCAGCCCGCCCACTTGCTGGAAGTAGGTGAATTGGGTTATTTCCATGCCATCTAGCCACACTTCCCAGCCCACACCCCAAGCCCCCAAGGTGGGAGATTCCCAATCATCTTCCACAAAGCGAATGTCGTGTTCTGCCGGGTCAATGCCCAGGGCCCGCAGGCTCTCCAGGTACACCTCCTGGATGTCGTCGGGGGAGGGCTTGATCAGAACCTGGTACTGAAAGTAGTGCTGCAGACGGTTGGGGTTTTGGCCGTAGCGCCCATCAGTGGGGCGGCGACAAGGTTCCACATAAGCCACCCGCCAGGGATCCGGCCCCAGGGCGCGCAAAAACGTGTGGGGGCTCATGGTGCCGGCGCCTTTTTCCAGGTCGTAGGGTTGCAGGATGAGGCAGCCTTGCTCCCCCCAAAACTGCTGCAGGCGAAAGATCAAGTCCTGAAAGGTGTGGGCTGACATACCAAGGGCTGAGCAGGGATACCTTATCCTACCAATCTCCCCCCCTCAGTCGATCAGCTCTTCTTGATCGGCATCCGCTGGGTCTGAGTGGTTCCACTCGATGGGCGGCATTTGGTCGAAGGCTTGTTTGAGGGCGCTCTCCCAGAGCTTGCGCATCTTGGCCAGGTAGGGATCCCCGGTGCGCAGGCGCAGGCGCTGGGAGACTTTGAACTGATCCGCTTGTACCATCACCAGGTCGATGGGGGGGCCGACGGAGATGTTGGATTTCATGGTGGAGTCGATGGAGAGGAGACCCCGGCGTTGGTGCGGGAATCTGCCGCCATCACCAAGCCAGAACGGGTGAGGATGCCAAAACAGTAGGTCATGGGTGCAAGGGGCTCGGCTTCTCGACTGTAGGATCTCAAAGCAGCGCCGAACCGATTTTGCTGCGGATCTCTTCCCGGAGGCGCGCGGTAATGGAGGTCTCGTCCAAATCGGCCAAAATTTGGGCAATGGCGGCTTTGGGCCCTTCTGGCCCCCAACTGGCTCCTTGGGCCAGGTAGCGACGGGCCGCCTCCCCGATGGCGTAGCAGGAAAACCCGGCCAAGACCGCTTGCGTCAGGGCCACCGAACCGTAGGCCCCTAGGGAGAATCCTCCAGCGAAGGGCAGGGATCCCCCCAGCAAGGTTTTCAGGGATCCCAGGCCCAAGAGCGCCACCCATTCTCCTGCCCCCAGGCTGAGCATGCTGAGGACGATCTTCTGCAGCAGTTGTGCGGCTCCCGCGCTGCTCATGGGCCAGCCATAGAGGCGGGACAGGCGCAGGATCAAGGCAATATCCAGGGCCAGCCCTCCCAAGGTATCGAGCAGGGTAACGGGGTTGAGGGCAACGGCCAGCGCCTTGGTGCGGGCAGCGGCGGCGATGAGGTCTTGGGCTTGCTGGGCGCGGCTTTGCAGCTTGCGCTCGATGACCTGTTGGTTGACGCGATCGGCAAACAGGAGGGCATTCAAGGCCAGCAGGGAGCGCCCCTCCCGGTGCAGCACCTCCAGGATCTTCAGGCGCAGGGCGTCCACTTGGGGGGGGCCGATCTCCATCTCCACGCCGAAGCTGCCATCTGGCCTCTGCACCAGCCGCGGCACGCGCGGGGAGGCCGCCACCATGACGATCTCGTCGGGAGAAAGAAGTTGCCGCACCCGTTCGTTGCGGATCTTGTCGTAGATGGCCTGGCGATCCGCCTCCGGGTACTGGTCGATCTTGTTGAACACCAGCAGCATGGGCTTGCCCGCCTCCCGCAGGGCCGCCAGGGCCTCAAACTCCACCCGCGTCAGATCCCCGCAGACCACAAAGAGGATCAGATCGGCCCGCTGCGCCACCTCCTGGGCCAGCCGTGCCCGCTCCTCGCCGTCCACTTCATCCAGGCCGGGCGTGTCGATCAGCTCCAGACGGGATCCCTGCCAGTGACTAACCTGAACCGACTGCACCGAGGCAGGGGGCAGACGGGATCCCTGCAGGGTTGCTGCAGAGAAGGGGGATTGGGGGCGGGTTTCCCAACTGATGTTCCAAGCTGCCGCTTGCTGGGTGCGGGTAATGCCGTGGGTGGGCCCCGTCTGGAAGACCGGCTCCCCCAGCAAAGCATTGAGCAGAGAAGATTTGCCCCGCCCCACCAGGCCAAAGGCAGCGATGTGGATCACCTCGGTTTCCAGCTTGTCCAGCAGCGTCTGCAGGCTCTCCAGCTCCCCTTCCAAACCCGCCATCTCCTGGGGGCTTAGATCCAGTTGAGCCACCCACTGGCGCAGGCTGCGCTTGGCTTGCTGGTAGTTGAGGTCATCTTCTAGGGTGTTGCGGCGAGCCATGGCAGTGACGCTCAATAGCAGTGGAGAACAGCCCGGCAGGGGCGGGTGTCAACCCTCAACGACAACGATGACGATAAGCAGAAACGCTAATCTCAAAGAAAGGCAGTTGGCCTTGCCGGGATCTGCAACTTTAACGTTGAGAACTGGGAGTTTGCGACAGGAGGTTTTTCATGCCGAGGGCCATCTGGAACGGGGTGGTTGTGGCGGAGACCGACCGCTACGAAACCGTGGAAGGCAACATCTATTTTCCGCCGGAATCCCTGCGCTGGGAATACTTCCAGCCCAGCTCCACCCACACCACCTGCCCCTGGAAAGGACAAGCCAGCTACTACACCCTGGTGGTCAACGGCCAGGAGAACAAAGACGCCGCCTGGTACTACCCGGATCCCAAGCCGGCTGCAGCCAACATCCGCGGCTACGTGGCCTTCTGGAAGGGCGTCGAGGTAGAACTCTAGCCGAGCCGAGTTGCCAACTGAGTATGATGGAGAAGAATTGGAGGGGCAATGCGATGCTGACCGATGGCCAGATTCCACGCAGCCCAACCCGCTGGGCAAGCAGGTGGTGTTGGGCCGGCTTGAGCCTCCTGTTGCTCGGTTGTGGCCCGGCAGGGTTTCGCACGCCGCGCCCCACGCTGGCCGGCAGCGGCCTCAACAGTATCTTCCCCGATGGGGAGCCCTCCTTCAGCGGGGATGGTCGCTACCTGGTGTTTTCCTCCGCCCGCGGCGGCAGCCAGGATATTTTTCTCTACGACACGGTGGAACAGCGGCTGGTGGACTTGCCCGGCCTGAATTCCAGCGACGTGGCCGCCACCTCGCCCGACATCAGCGCCGACGGCCGCTACATCGTTTACGTGTCCAATGCGCTGGGCAAATCGGAGATTTTTCTCTACGACCGCCAAACCCGCCGCGTTGAGAATATCAGCAGCCGGGTACCGGGAGATGTGCGCAACCCCACCATCAGCGGCGATGGCCGCTTTATCGCCTTTGAGAGCAACGGTCGCGGCCAGTGGAACATCGAGATCTTCGACCGTGGCCCGGCAGCGGCCACACGGCCCTCTGCCCCCAGCTCTTCTAATGCCGGCAGCAATCCCTAAGGGGATTCAGGAATAGCCAACCTGGACTTGTCGCATGCTCGCTGCCTTCGCCCAACGACTGGAGCCGCTGCACTCCAATGTCTTTGACCAGCTAGACCAGGCCAAGTGGGAGGCGCGCCGGTCGGGCTTGGATGTCATCGACCTTTCTTTGGGCTCCTCAGACCTGCCCCCGCCCCCGGAAGCGCTGGCAGCCATTCAGAGGGCCCTGGCAGATCCCTCCACCTATGGCTACACCCTGTTCCACGATACGGCCGAGTTTCGCGCCGCCTGCGCCCAATGGTATCTCAGGAAGTTCGGCCTGGAGATCGACCCAGAAACTGAGGTGCTGCCGCTGATCGGATCCCAGCAGGGAACGGCTCTCCTACCGCTGGCCCTGCTCAATCCCGGGGATGTTGCTTTGATCACCGACCCGGGCTACCCCTCCCATGGGGGCGGGATCCATCTGGCGGGCGGGATCCCCTACTATCTGCCCCTGCGGGCGGAAAACCGCTTCCTGCCCCAGTGGGATGAGATCCCGGCGGGGATCTGCCGTCGGGCGCGGCTGTTGGTGCTGAGCTATCCCCACAACCCCACCACCGCCACCGTCACCCCAGAGTTTTGGCAGGAGACGCTGCAATTTTGTCAGCAGCACGATATCTTCCTGGCCCATGACTTTCCCTATGTGGACTGGCGTTTCGACGGCCAGGTGGCTCCCTCGGCGCTGCTGGCGGATCCCGGCAAGACCCGCACCATCGAGTTCTTTTCCCTCTCCAAGTCTTACCACATGGGGGGGTTCCGGGTGGCCTATGCCATCGGCAGCCGCGAGCTGATCCGAGCTTTGCGCCTGGTGAAGTCCACCATCGACTTCCACCCCTACCAGGGCATCCTGCGGGGGGCGGCGGCGGCCTTGGCAGCTCCCGACAGCTTTTTGGATCACTGGCGGCAGGTATACCGCAAGCGACGGGATCTTGCGGTGGCCGCTCTGCACCGCATCGGCTGGCCCGTGCCCCTGCCGGAGGCCACCATGTACCTGTGGGCACCTTTGCCCGAGTTCTATCGCGGCTCTTCAGCCCAGTTTTGTCTAGACTTGGTACGGGCTACCGGGGTGGCTCTGTCGCCAGGCTCAGGCTTTGGCCCCGGCGGCGAAGGCTATGTCCGCTTTGCGCTGGTGGCAGAGGGATCCCGGCTGGAAGAGGCAATAGAACGAATTGGGGAATTTTTGGGCAAAGGCACTTCTGGTCTCCGGCAGGCCTAGTCGCATAGAGCCAGCTTAGAAGCAGCAAGGGGGCAGGCTACAGATGTTTCTCTGAGGCCGGTTGTTGTCCCCGTCCTGGCCTTTTAGGCTGCCAGTATTAGCTGCAGCCAGCCGGTGTCGGCTAATCTGAGCCAGGATAGGAGTTGTGTTGGCCCAGTTGGCTCCTGAGGGGCATGGAGAAGGAAACGCTCGAGAGTTTTTTGTCCATCCGCGGGGTGATGGGGGTGGCGCTCCTAAGTCGGACAGGCCGCCCTTTTTTCTACCGTTCTTTTCAGAACTTGGACAGCCGACAGCAGCAAGCCCTCACCGAAGGGCTGTTTCAAGTTTTGGAGACCATGCCCCCAGGACTTGACTATTTTGACTTTCAGTTTGCCGAGCAGCGGGTCTTCGTTTACCCCCTTGGGCCGGAATGGGCGCTGCTGGTGGCGGTGAATGACGAGCTGGTGATGCCGGTTTACACCTTGGCCGTGAACCGCCTGCGAGCCGAGCTGCAACGGGATACGCCGAAGGGCCTGGCCACCTTGCGCCTGTTGACCAGCCAGGCGGAGACGGGTCGGAACCTTACCCAACCCAGCTCCACCCTAGCAGAAGGCAAGCCCACACCAAGGGAGGAGGCGACCCAGCCGGCAGCGACAGGCAGCCGCATGGAGATGGATGTCTTCGTGCAATCTCTCAATCGTCTTTGCCAGATCACAAGCGGCTATTTGGGCAAGGCGGTGATCGTCAACTATTGGAAGGCGGCGCGGCAGGAAGTGGTGGAACGCCAGGGATCCTCAGCCGAGTGGCTCCATCAGTTCGAGATCGAGCGCAGCGGACAAATCCACTACAAGGGCACCCTCAAGGAGCTGGACGAATCTCAACAAAAGGTGCTGCGGGACTGGGTGCTGGCTTTTTTCCGCCGCTGCGAAGAGGTGATCCACGATTTTCGCAACTTGATCAAATCGTCAGAACTGCGCCTATGAAAAGGGGCCAGTCTTTTTCCTGAGTAGGGCTATCGGCTCTTGGTCGAGGAAAATCCAGGCTAAGCTATGACCATGCTCAACCCGGATCGCGCCAGGTGCAGACAAGATCCCTGACCGAGGGTAGCTCCTCTGGTCACTGCGAACCGGTGCAGCGAGGATCTGCTTTGCTACCGCGATGCCACCGGATCCCTCGCTACCATCTGCTTACGGCACGCTAAGCGAAGGAGTTGCCATGCTGAGAATCGTCACCCAGCTAGCCGAGGCTGAAGCCGAGCTTAGACGGATCTCGGAGCGCACTCAGGCTGACCAGAACTTGCACCGCGAGGCAACCGTGCGGGAGATCCTACAAGCGGTACGCCGCCAGGGGGATCGCGCTCTCCTGGCCTACACGGCGGAGTTCGACCAGGTGGAGCTGAGCGTAGCCGAGCTAAAGGTGTCGGGGGCTGAGCTGGAGGCAGCCTACCAGGCGGTATCTCCGCAACTGCTATCGGCCCTGCGCTTGGCCAAACAGCGCATCGAAGCCTTTCACCGGCAGCGGGTGCCCAGCAGTTGGGTGAGCTTTCCCGGCCCCGAGATCGTCTTGGGCAAGCAGTACCGCCCGGTGGATCGCGCTGGCCTCTACATTCCAGGAGGGCGGGCCGCCTATCCCAGCACGGTGTTGATGAACGCCATTCCGGCCAAGGTGGCGGGGGTGCCCGAGATTGTCATGGTGACCCCGCCGGGATCCGACGGGCTGGGGGGCAAGGGGATCAGCCCGGCTATTTTGGTGGCCGCCCAAGAAGTGGGCATCCACACCATCTATCGCGTCGGCGGGGCCCAGGCTATTGGGGCCTTGGCCTATGGCACCGAGACCATCCCCAAGGTGGACGTGATCACCGGCCCCGGCAACATCTATGTGACGCTGGCCAAGAAGCTGGTCTACGGCACGGTGGGGATCGACTCGCTGGCGGGGCCTTCCGAGGTGTTGATCATCGCCGACGAGAGCGCCAATCCCCTCTACGTGGCTGCCGATCTGCTGGCCCAAGCGGAGCACGATCCCTTAGCAGCCGCGATCCTCCTGACCCCCGATCCCAAGCTGGCCCAACAGGTGCAGCAGGCTGTAACCACCCAGATGGAAGCCCACCCCAACCGTCTGCTGGTGGAGAAGGCGGTGGCCAACTACGGCCTGATCGCGGTGGTGCCGGATCTGGCCACAGCGGTCAACTTGTCCAACCAGTTTGCGCCGGAACACCTGGAGCTGCAGGTGGCGGATCCCTGGGCTCTGCTGGATCCCATTCGCCACGCGGGGGCGATCTTCCTGGGACACTACACCCCAGAAGCGGTGGGAGACTACCTGGCCGGCCCCAACCACACCTTGCCCACAGCGGGGGCGGCCCGCTACGCCTCAGCGCTGGGAGTGGAGACCTTCCTGAAGCACTCCAGCCTAATCCAGTACGGCTCGGCAGCCCTGCAGGAGGTGGCCGGCGCGATCCAAGCTCTGGCGCAAGCCGAGGGGCTGCCCGCCCATGGCCAGTCGGTACAGGTACGGCTGGCGGAGGAGCACTAACCTAGCCTAGACAGGGCTTGAACCGCAGTGAAGACGGAAGGTGGAGCAGATGGGGAGCCGGCTCAGGCAAAACTGGCTGGGGCAACTGGGGGGAGCCCTTGTGGCGGTTTGGATCGTCTGGGCGGAGGGGAGCGCCGCCTGGCCGAAGGACATAAAAGACATAATGTCGGCTGCCCCCGAAGCAATCTCTTCTCCTGCCTTGCCCATCCCGTGGGAGTGGGTATACGACTTGCAGGAGCAGGCGCGGCAACGGCAGTGTACGCTGGTGGGCCTGTTGCGCAGCCGGCCCCTGCCGGCCCCGGATCCCCAGTGGCAGGTGTACACTCGTCTGGATTTGGTTGCCACGCCTCAGACCAGTCGGTTGACCAGTGTGTTGTTTGCCAAGAACACTCGTACCCAAGCCTTGCAAGTGATCTATCAAGCTGCGGCGTCTGTGTACGACCCCGTTGAGCCATTGGATTTTGCCATGATCCTGCCTCTGGCCTGGCAGGACAACACCCTGCTGGCGCGGGAGTACGCAGGCTGGTTCCAGACCGACTTGAGCTGGGATCGGGCGGTGATCTGGCCCTTGCCCGCCGACTCGAACAGGATCCCACCGGTACAGGTTTGGGAGCCACCGCCGGCCCTGGGGTATGCCGAGCTGCTGGACTGGGATCCCCAGGCGCGAGGGCGGGTGCTGTTTGCCGTGGCCGATAGCCTGGAGGAGGTGCCGCGGCTGGTGAGCGTTGGCCCTGGTCAAGACTTGCTGTTGCGAGGGACGGCACCGCTGCCAACCTCCGAGCCTCCTCTCCCGCAAAAGGGCTGGACCAGCGCTACCCTCGCAGGGTCGGTACCCATTTGTCATGCCAACAACTTTGGGCTAAACATCAGGTAGTTCCTCCCCAGGGTTTTGGAGCTGCCGCCGATCTTTGGGGTGCTTAGGAGCCGAGGGGAGGATCTAGAGCAGCCCCTAGCGGGAGAGGGAGTAAGCATGCCTAGACCCCAAGTACGACGCGGCTGGCCTTTAGAGGCCTTTGTGGGCGATGTTATTGTCTGTACGCTGGAGGGATCCCATCTGGATCAGGTGACGGAGATCCGGATCAGCCCGGCGGGCAAGGGGATCCGGGTTAGCTTCGGGGATCCCTTGGGGCGCTCCCAAGAGCCGGTGCAGGCCACTGCCGAGGCGCTGACTGTGACTTTTGAGATCGATCCCAGCACCTACCCCGGCGAAAAGCGCATCGAGCTGATCTCGCCGGCAGGGCCCAGCGATCCCCTGCCGTTTTTGGTGATGATGTAGAGGCGCGCAGAGGGGAAGTGAGTCATGGCGTTGGCAACTGCCTCGACCGACTTGGGCGCGCTGCTGCTGGGAGTGGGCCTGTTGCTCCTGGTGGGAGGCTGGGCCTGGGGGCTGCGGCGACAGCAGCGAGCTGCTCCCCCAGACTCGACAACTGTTTTGCCGGCAACGGCGATTGACCTCTCTGCCCTTACGGCGGAACAGGCGGCCCAACTGCAGCCCTTCGAGCAGGCGGTGGGAGATCGGCCGCGGGATCCCATTGCCTGGTACAACCGCGCCACCACCCTCGACCAAATGGGGCAGGCCCAAGCCGCCCTGGCCAGCTACGACCGGGCCCTGCAGCTGAAGCCGGATTTTCCCGAAGCCTGGAACAACCGCGGCTCTCTGCTGGACGATCTCGGCCGTCACCAGGAGGCGCTGGCCAGCTACGAGCGGGCTTTGCAACTGAGGCCGGATTTTTTCGAGGCCCGCTTTAACCAGGCCAACACGCTGCGGCAACTGGGCCGCTACCAAGAAGCGCTACGCGCCTACGAGCAGGTTCTCACCTTCCGCCCCGACAGCGGGGAAGCCTGGCATCTGCACGGGCTGACCTTGGCCTCCTTAGAGCGGTGGCAGGAGGCGGTGAACAGCTACGACAAGGCCCTGGCCATCAATTCCAGCGATCCCCGGGTTTGGCAAAGTCGCGGGCTGGCCCTGGTGCACCTGGAGCGCTACGCCGAGGCTCTGGCCAGCTATGAACGGGCTCTGCAACTGGGATTGGAGTCGGCCTCTCTCTGGGCCGGCCACGCCCTCGCCCACCACCGCCTGGGCAACTGGATGGAAGCTCTCAACAGCTACGACCGCGCCCTGCAGCAGGATCCCCGGCGTTCTCAGATCTGGGTGCAGCGCGGCCTGGTGCTGATGGACTTGAACCTCTACGGGCTGGCCATCCAGAGTTTTGACCGAGCCCTGCAGATGGATCCCGACGATGCCGAGGCCCACTACGCCAAAGCCTGCTGCTGCGCCTGGGAAGGCCAGGTGCCCCAGGCCCTGCAAGCCTTGGAGCAAGCCCTGCGCCTGCAGCCGGAACGCTACCGCCCCTTGCTCGCCTCTGAGCCCTATTTCGACCTCATTCGCGGTGAGCCGAGCTTTACGGCCTTCCTGACAGCCCTCTCCGGCCTTGGAACCGACACGAACTCTACCTCCCTGACGCGAACGGCTCCATCCTCTGCTTCCTAGATTTCTTCTGAGGTTCCAAAGTGAGCCAGCAGCAGCAATCCGGCGATTCCGCCAAATGACGGAGAGAAATTCGGCTCTTTTGCTGAAGAAAGCTGCTGATTTTCCGTAGGGATGCTGTTGCTTGCGGCGGAAAACCCAGTAAACTAAGAACACTCCAGCTCCTGGCAGATCTCGGAGGCAAGCTGTGTTCTTGTTAACATCTGGTAGCATTTTCACGGCTACAACCTGATACTGTCTGCCTGCAAGCTTCTTCGCGGTTGGTTCCAGCAGAAGTCTGGCCTAGGGAGAATGGGGGTCGCCTGGCATCCTCTGCCTTTGAGTTGTTTGGGTGCTGAATCCAACCTTGAATGGCTTCAGCTCAAAAAGAAAAAAAGTAGTTGTCTATGCTAACGGCTCCTCAGCAGCCTTCTCTCGACGACTCCGAGTCGCCGGCGCCATCGACAGCCGCGGCTCCCCTGTTTTCTGCCAAAGCTGGTGCTGGGGATTCTGGATCCGGAGCTGTGGGTGCGTCTATGGCATCCAAATATGAAGATGTTAAAGCTCAAACTGCTGCACTGTTGCGACTCTACCACCAGACTCGGGATCCAGCCCTGCGCAACCGGCTGGTGGAAATAAACCTGGGCTTGGTGCGCAAGGAAGCCCACCACTGGCGTAACCAATGCGACGAAGGATACGACGACTTGGTGCAAGTGGGTTGCATAGGGCTCATCCAAGCCATCGAGCGCTTCGATATCAGCCGCGGCCTGGCTTTTAGCTCCTTTGCCATGCCCTACATTCGCGGAGAAATTCAACACTACCTGCGAGACAAAAGCCCAACAATACGGATCCCACGCCGCTGGGCGACGCTGCAGCGACAAGCCAAGAAGGTGATCGCGCGCCTGAGACAAGAATTGGGCCGTTCTCCTTCTGAGGCGGAGGTGAGGGAAGCCCTACAACTGACGGAGCAGGAATGGCGAGAGCTGCAGCTGGCCCAACAAAACAGCCTTTTGCTCAGCCTAGATGCTCCCCTACAGGTTGAAGAAGACAGCGTTGCTCTAGGGGATACCATTCCCGATCAGCGCTACCGCAGCTTTCAACTGGCCGAAGAAGATCGCATCCGCCTGCAAAATGCCTTGGCCAAGCTGGAGGAGCGCACCCGACAGATTTTGGAATTTGTTTTCTTCTACGACCTCACCCAAAAAGAAACAGCAGAGCGGCTGGGGATCAGTGCCGTTACCGTTTCCCGACAGGTCAAAAAGGGACTGGAGCGCTTGGCTAAGCTGCTGAGTCAGGACATTTTTTAGGGCGTTGCCGAGAAGGAAGATCCCTGGGCTTCGCGACAGTCTCCAGCGCTTTTCCAGGCAGATCTGAACCCTCTCCCAAAGTGGAGATCAAGGCGACAAAGAGCCTCACAACGACTTTCCCGTAGTCCAAGGCTTTGGTTACTTCAATATCAGTGCAGTATCCTGGTCGAAATAGCTGTAACTTGTGTCTTCGCTTTAATCTTTCGCTTTAATCTTTTTTGTCTCGAGCTTTGTCTGAAGCTTGATCTTTGTCTTGGGAACAATTTGCTCCCCGGTTCTGCAGTTGGCTTAGTTGGGAGCGCACCTGCAAGGCAATTTGCAAAGCAGCATCCAAAAGCTGCGACTGTTCGCTGGCCTGTTCTCTTAGCTGGAGCGCAGTCAGAGCTGCCAGCTCGTCGCCGAAGAACTCCCTTTGCTGCTCAATAAAGTCTTTGTTCTGCCGCAAGATCCGTTCAGTTTTCAAGGCGCGGATTAGGTCGCTGCGAGTCAGCTTCAGAGCCTCGATGATCTGCTTACGCTGAGGCAGCTTGGCCTCAGGATTGCCCGCCTCCACCAATTGGTCGTTAATGTGAATGGCCTGGATAATGCGGTTGTAACGCTCTACTTCTTCCAGCAAGTTCAACAGCAGCGGCATGCGGCGGCTGCGGAAAATCCAATAGGCTTGGCCCAAAGCGGCAATGGCTGTCAGGATTCCCCATTCCACCAGCCAACTTTCCCAACTGCTGCGCAGGCCAGGGATCAAAATTCGCCCCACCAAGGTCAGCAGGGATCCGCCTGCCCAAAAGGCACGACAGAAGAGATCCAGCACCAGCAACAGGCGCAGCAGATCCCAGAAAGCAGAGAACTGCTGTAGCCAGTCTTTCCAGTGACGGACGGGCCGAGGCCGGTACAGCCAAGCTACAGGTACCCCAGAAAGATTTTCCACTTGAATAGGGGAAATAACCAGCTCCTGTAAATCCCGCTGCATTGCCATTGCCGAGTGTTACAAATTGTCCCCATTCTACTGAGATTGTTTTCCTGCTTGGGGATCCCTTGCTGGAAGGAGACTACCGGCAAATCTGGATAAGATAAGATCTGCTCTGCTATTTGGGTCTTCACGCCCTTGCGCCGGCAGCAGCGGGAGACCGGCTCGCGGAGCAGCAATGGGTACAGGTTTGGGAAAGAGGAGACAAGCAGGGTGAGCAGCCAACTGCGCCAACTGAAGGCCCATCTCGCTGAACCGGAAAACTTTGCCCCCTACGGACAGGTGATCTACCCTGTCCCCGACCACAAACCCTTCGACAGCCAAGATGCCCAGTTGGTTTTGAATCAGGGCCAGCCCCGCTTCTACTTGATGCGCCTGCCCCGCCGCGGCCTCAAGTTTAGCCAGATAACCCACCACACCCGCTGCACCCAGTGTCTGGGATCCCTGCACGGCAAGGAGTGGTTTATCGCCGTCGCGCCGCCCGCCGACGAGCTGCAAGTGGACGAGATTCAGGCTTTTCGGGTGCCCGGCGATCGCTTTATCAAACTGGAGATGGGCACCTGGCATGCCGGCCCCTACTTCGACCACGAGGAGTTCATCGATTTCTATAATCTGGAGCTGGCCGACACCAACCTCACCGACCACGAGACGATCAACCTGCTCCAGACCTACAACCTGGAGTTTCAGATCGTCCCCTGAAGGCGGATCCCTGCAGTCTCGGCAAAAAAATCGATGTAGTCTTTACGCTTGAGCGCGGAAAGAGGTGCGGGGATCCGCAGCTACGCTATAGGAAGGGGCAGAGGCTGAACTCAGGTTCTAGCCCTAGAGGATCCGGCTGAGTTGGGTGAGCATTTCTTGACTGGGGTTCGAGTTCTGCCCTTGCCGACAGAAGTCTCGGCACAGCAACTTGTTGGGCCAGGTGATAGAACAGGGTCAAACCTGGCAGCGTTTTGGAGGTTTGTTGCGATGGCCGCACTCCAACTCAACAAGGTGAGCCGCCAGCTCTTGGGGGCTCTGGCCCTGTTCCTGTGCCTGGGACTGTTGTCTGCCTGCGACGAGGGTAGCAGCAGCACCGTCAGTCCCCCCAGCCTCACGCCCACTCCCACCCCCGCTGGTCGGTAAGCCCACAGGATCTTGCATGCCTTGGCAGCGGCTGCCCAGTTTGCAGCAAGTCTGGGCAGGGATGGTTTTGAGTCTGCTCTGCCTTTTTCTGTTGGCAGCCTGCGGCGGTGGGGAGGGATCCCTTACTGCGGTGGGGCCCCCTCCGGCAGGGGAGCTGCCCATCGCCGGTTTCTTGTGCCAGTTGGATCGCCAGACCCGCAGCTTTGCCGGCCCCATCTATGCCGAGCAGCCTCAGGCTGCCACCTGCAATCCCGGTCGCCTCACCCCGGCAGCAGCCCAAAAGATGATGGATCGGCTCAACTTTCTGCGGCTGTTGCACGAGTTGCCGCCGGTGAAGCTCAATCCCGAATTCTTGGAGGCCGCTCAGCAGGCGGCCCTGATGCAGGTGGCCAATGGCGCCCTCAGCCACCAGCCGCCCCCTTCTTGGCGCTGCTTTACCCCTGCTGGGGAGGCGGGATCCCGCTTCAGCAACCTGGCGGTTGGGCCCATCCTAGAGCTGAACGGCCCCGATCCAGGCCGGGTGTTGGCGCGGCAGGTGGACATCTATTTTGCCGAGCCAGGTCGAGAAAACTTTGTGGATGTGGGGCATCGCCGCTGGAACCTGTATCCTCAGTACGCCCAGGGGGCCTACGGCATTGTCTTTGACCCACGGGCTGGACGGGTGACCCAGGCCAACGCCAACTGGATCTTCGGTTTTGACGAGTCGGTGCCAGATCCAGAGTTCATCGCCTTCCCGGAGAAAGACGGCTACCTCTACCGCCTAGAAGGGTTTTCCGGCCAGCCCCTGTCTGCCTACCGCTGGTCTTTCTCGGTGCCCAGCCGTGGCGGCAAGGCTGATCTCAGCCAAGCCCAAGTCCGCATCACCGATGCCCTCAGCGGCGAGCCGGTGCCTGTTGGAGATCTCCGCGTGGGGGATCCCGCCTTTGGCCTGGAAACTTTGACCTACTCCGTGGGTTCGATCCAGCCCAATCGCAACTACACCTTTGAAATTAGCGGCATTCGCCTCAACGGTGGCCCCCCCCGCAGTTACCGCTACACCACCGCTCTCTACGACTGCGATCCCCAAACTTCCCAACGGCCCGCACCCCTCACCGAAGGGCTGGGGATCCCGCCCCGTCTGCTCTGGCAGATGGAGCCTTTCAACTCTTTCAACCCTCTCAACTAGCTTTTCCTCACCCCCAGCCCCTTTCCCAAAGGGGAAAGAGGGGTCTGCTGCTCCTGGAAGCCTGACTTTATGCATAAAGCGCAATTCGAGAATGACAAAACTGCATAACCTGTTACAAAGTGTAACTGCCAATACCAAAGTTAACGGTTCGTCATCGCTAGGGTAGCCAATGTTCACCCCACGGCAGCGATCATGGCGAACCAATTTGAACGCCTCAAAAGCGAAAAGGATGGGCTGGCGGTCAAGGCCGAGCTGGAGGCGTTTGCCCGGATGGGTTGGGAGAACATTCCTGAAGACGACCGGGATCACCGCCTCAAGTGGCTGGGGATCTTCTTTCGCAAGCGCACACCGGGTCAGTTCATGCTGCGGCTGCGCCTGCCCAATGGGATCCTGACCAGCGGCCAAATGCGCAAGTTGGCCGAGATCCTCTGCCCCTACGGCCAAGATGGCGTAGCCGACATCACCACTCGGCAAAACCTGCAACTGCGGGGCATTCCCATTGAGGACATGCCTCAGGTTCTGCGGCAACTCAAGGAGGTGGGCCTGACCAGCATCCAGTCAGGCATGGACAACGTGCGCAACATCACGGGATCCCCTCTGGCCGGTATCGACCCGGATGAGCTGATCGACGTGCGTGGCCTCACCCGCAAAGTGCAGGACATGGTAACCAACAACGGCGAGGGCAACCCTTCCTTCAGCAACCTGCCGCGCAAGTTCAACATCGCCATCTGCGGTTGTCGCGACAACTCGGTGCATGCCGAGATCAACGACCTGGCCTTTGTGCCCGCCTTCAAAAATGGCCGCCTGGGCTTCAACGTCCTGGTGGGCGGCTTTTTCTCTGCTCGCCGCTGCGCCGAGGCAATTGGCCTAGATGTCTGGGTGGATCCCCGCGATGTAGTTCCCCTGTGCGAGGCGGTGCTGCTGGTCTACCGGGATCACGGCCTGCGGGCCAACCGGCAAAAGGCGCGGTTGATGTGGCTCATTGACGAGTGGGGCCTAGAGAAGTTCCGGGCGGCTGTGGAGCGCCAGATAGGCCACCCTCTGCTCAGGGCAGCGGAAAAAGATGAGGTGGTCTGGCACAAGCGGGATCTGCTGGGGGTGCATGCCCAGAAGCAGCCGGGCCTCAACTTTGTCGGCCTGCATGTGCCGGTGGGGCGGCTCAACGCCCTGGAGATGATGGAGCTGGCCCGCTTGGCGGAGGTGTACGGCTCCGGGGAGCTGCGGCTGACGGTGGAGCAGAACGTGCTCATCCCCAATGTGCCCGACTCCCGAGTGGCCCCGCTCCTCAAAGAGCCGCTCTTGAAGAAGTTCTCCCCCAACCCAGGGCCCTTGCAGCGGGGGTTGGTGTCCTGTACGGGCAACCAGTTCTGCAACTTTGCCCTCATCGAGACCAAAAACCGGGCTGTGGCCTTGATGGAGGAGCTGGAGGCGGAGCTGGAGATCCCCCAAACGGTGCGCATCCACTGGACAGGCTGTCCCAACTCCTGCGGCCAGCCCCAGGTGGCCGATATTGGCCTCATGGGCACCACCGTTCGCAAGGACGGCAAGCCGGTGGAGGCGGTGGACATCTACATGGGGGGAGAGGTGGGCAAAGACGCCAAGCTGGGCGAATGCGTGCGCAAAGGGATCCCTTGCGAAGACCTCAAGCCGGTCTTGGTGGAGCTGCTCATTGAACACTTTGGGGCCAGGCCGCGTCAGCATCCGTCCGCTGCCCAGGCTTCTGTTTTGGTAACCCGCTAGCGGTTCTGTTGCCGTCCTGAAAGTTTTTCTTTCTTCGTCGTTGTAAATCTTGGAGGTTTCGATGTCTAAGCTGTTCAGCACTTCCTCTCCCGTCTCCCGTCGGCAATTTTTGGCCGGGGTGGCTGCTCTCACGGCTGGGGCGGCCACGGCTGGGATCCCGCGCGCCCAATCGCAATCCTTGGGCAAAGGCTACTGGGTGGCGCAGGCCGATACTCCCGAAACCACCAGCGCCAAGCTGGGGTTCATCGCTCTAACCGACGCGGCCCCCCTGATCATCGCCAAAGAAAAGGGGTTCTTTGACAAGTACGGCATGAAAGACGTGGAGGTGGTCAAGCAGGCCTCTTGGGGCACCACCCGCGACAACTTGGTGCTGGGATCCGCCGCCGGCGGCATCGATGGGGCACACATCCTCACCCCCATGCCCTACCTCATCACCACCGGCAAAGTTACCGATGGCAAGCCGGTGCCTATGTACATTTTGGCCCGTCTCAATCTGGACGGTCAGGGCATCAGCATTTCCAACCAATATCGGGATCTGAAAATTGGCTTGGATAGTTCCCCCCTCAAAGCTAAGTTTGCCGAGTTGCGAGCAGCCGGCAAAGAGCCCAAATGTGCGATGACCTTCCCCGGTGGCACCCACGACATGTGGATGCGCTACTGGCTGGCCGCAGGCGGGATCGATCCCACTAGCGACGTCTCCGTCATTGTGGTGCCGCCGCCGCAGATGGTGGCCAATATGAAATCCAGAACCATGGAAGCCTTCTGTGTGGGCGAGCCTTGGAATGCCCAGCTGGTGAACCAAAAAGAGGGGTATACTGCCCTCACCACCGGCGAGCTGTGGAACGGCCACCCGGAAAAGGCCTTTGCCCTGCGGGCCGACTGGGTGGATGCGCACCCGAAAGCCACCCTTGCCCTGTTGAAAGCGGTGCTAGAAGCCCAGATCTGGTGCGACCAGATGGAAAACAAAGAGGAGATGTGTCGCATCATCGGCGACCGCCGCTGGCTGGGGGTGCCTGTGCCCGATATCTTGGGCCGTTCTCGGGGCACTTTTGACTACGGCACCGGCAAGGTCGTTGAAAACAGCCCCCACCTGATGAAGTTCTGGCAGAACTACGCTTCCTACCCCTTCAAGAGCCACGATCTCTGGTTTTTGACCGAAAACATTCGCTGGGGCTATCTGCCTGCCGACACCGATACCAAAGCCTTGGTGGAGCGGGTGAATCGGGAAGAACTCTGGCGAGAAGCTGCCAAAGCCATTGGTCAGGGGGCAGCCATTCCCCCCAGCACCTCTCGAGGAGTGGAAACCTTCTTCGACGGGGTGCAGTTCGATCCCGAAAATCCTGCCGCCTACCTGGAGAAATTGGCGATTAAGAAGCTGGCCTAATTTCCCAACTTTCCCCAGCAAGTTAGCTGCAAACCCTCTGTCCAGGAGAGAAGGGATCCCCGAATCCCCACAAAGAGTGTTCAACTGAAACCCCTTCTCTCTTGGGATCCTCTTAAGTTGACTTCAACCTTACTCCCAGCAAGCCATGAGGATTTTCCACTCTGCCCTACAGTTGGGCTACCACCTCTTTCGGATCCTGCTTCCCCTACTGGTTGGCCTAGGCCACTGGCTGCTGAAAACCGGCCAAGGTTCTATTCTTCAGTCCAGTACCGGAATCGGTTCTCCCGCCAGTTCTGCACCTTCTTCTGCTTGGCGGCAAAGAGTCCAAATCCACAAAGCGCTGCGTCGCATTCTGTTGCCCGCTACGGCCATTTTGCTCGTCCTGATTCTCTGGCAAATCATTTACAGCCGTCCCGGAGCCAATTTGCCCACGCCTCTCCAAGTTTGGCAGGACACCTGGGATCCCCTCATTAAAGATCCCTTTTTTGACTATGGCGGCAATGCCAAAGGGCTGTTCTGGCAAATTTGGGCCAGCTTGCGGCGGGTGTTCATTGGGTTTGCCCTGGCCGGCTTGGTGGGGGTTGTGGGCGGCATGATCATCGGGGTCAATCGCTGGCTGTACGAGGCTTTGGATCCCATTTTTCAGGTGCTGCGCACGGTGCCGCCTTTGGCCTGGCTGCCGATTTCTTTGGCTGCCTTTCGAGATGCCAACCCTTCCGCCATTTTTGTAATCTTCATTACGGCCCTCTGGCCCATTTTGATCAACACTGTTGTCGGCGTACAGCAGATCCCTCAGGACTACCGCAACGTGGCCAGAATTGTGCGCATGTCCGGCTGGAAGTACTTTTTCAAAATCGTTTTCCCGGCAACTGTGCCCTATATTTTTACCGGCTTGCGCATTGGGGTGGGCTTGTCTTGGCTGGCCATTGTGGCAGCGGAAATGTTGATTGGCGGTGTGGGCATCGGGTTCTTCATCTGGGATGCCTGGAATAGCTCCCGCATCAGCGAAATTATTCTGGCTTTGATCTATGTCGGGATGGTGGGTCTTCTGCTGGATCGCATCACGGCTTGGATTGGCTCGCTGGTGGTGGCTGAGGATCGCTAAATGAGCTTGGCCGAGTTTTAGATTGGTTGCTGACAATTTCTCCATGCTCTCAGAAATCATCTCAGGGGAATCATGAAGACCCAGCCTTACATTGAAGTGGATCATGTCGACAAGGAATTTCTCCTCGACAACGGAGAGATCTACCCTGTCCTGAAAGACATCCACCTGGAGATCCAAAAAGGGGAATTTGTCTCATTGATCGGCCACTCTGGCTGTGGCAAATCGACCCTACTCAACATCATCGCCGGCCTGGAAAAGCCTTCCCGCGGAGGCATTCTCCTGGAGGGCCGACAAGTTACAGATCCCGGCCCAGATCGCATGGTGGTGTTTCAGAACTATTCCCTGCTGCCCTGGCTGACGGTGCGGGAGAACGTTGCCCTGGCCGTGGACGAGGTGCTGGGATCCCTTCCCAAAGCAGAGCGAAGCCGGATTGTGGAAGAGCACATCCGCCAGGTGGGGTTGCAGGGGGCAGCCGACAAGCGACCGGCCCATCTGTCAGGAGGGATGAAACAGCGGGTGGCCATTGCCCGAGCCTTGGCCATTCGTCCGCGGGTGCTGCTGTTGGATGAGCCCTTTGGCGCTCTGGATGCCTTGACGCGCGGCAACCTGCAGGAGCAACTGATGGAGATTGCCCAGGCGGAGCAGCTCACCTGTGTCATGGTTACCCACGATGTGGATGAGGCGCTGCTGCTTTCGGATCGGGTGGTAATGATGACCAATGGCCCGGAGGCCCGCATTGGCCAGATTTTGCGGATCCCTTTTCCTCGGCCCCGCCATCGTTTGGAAGTGGTGCGTCACCCCGACTACTACAGCCTGCGGGGAGAGATGATCTACTTTCTCGACCAGCAAAAGCGGGCTCGCCAAAAAACGCCTGTTCGCGTGGCCATTGCCAAACACGGCCTGGAGAAGGTCAATTTGGAGATTGGCTTTGTGCCTCTCAACGACTGCGCGCCTCTGGTGGTGGCGCAGGAAAAAGGCCTGTTTCAAAAGCATGGCCTGGAGCAGGTCACCCTGGTGCGGGAGCCAGGCTGGAAGACCATCTGGGAAGGGATCCGCTCCGGTCGGCTGGATGCGGCCATGGTGGTGGCCGGGATCCCGTTGGCCTCCACGTTGGGGGTGGGGGGAGTTCCGGTGCCTTTGATTACCGCGCTAACCCTCTCCCGCGGCGGCAACGCCATTACCTTTGGGCGCAGACTTTTGGAGCGAGGCGTTCAAAGCCTGGCGGATTTTCGCCAATACCTCAACCACACCCCCGACACAGTCCACACCCTGGGAGTGGTTCATCCGGCTTCCATGCAAAACTTCCTGTTGCGGCACTGGCTGGCCGGTGGGGGGGTGGATCCGGATCGGGACGTTACGTTGACGGTGATCCCGCCGCCGCAGATGGTGGCCCATCTCAAGGCCGACAACATCGACGGCTACTGCGTGGGCGAGCCCTGGAACTCCCGCGCCGTGCGGGAACAGGTGGGGGTTATCGTCGCCACCACCCCTGAAATCTTACCCAGCCACATCGAAAAGGTGCTGACGGTGCGCCAGGATTGGGCGCAAAACTACCCCCGTACCCATGTAGCTCTGGTCAAGGCACTACTGGAGGCTTGTCACTACTGCGATCAGCCGCAGCACCGTTCTGAGATCTTGGAGTGGCTGGCTCAGCCCCAGTATGTGGGCGTGGCCCTGGAGGATCTGCAGCCGGGGTGGACGGGTATTCTGCAGCGGGGAATTGCCGATGAATCCCAAGCCCTCACCGGTTTTCACCAGTTTGCCAACGGGCGCAACACCTGTCCCGAAAGGTTGGAACACCTCTGGATCCTGACGCAGATGGCTCGCTGGGGCCTCTGCCCTTTTCCCCGCAATTGGGTTTCGGTTCTCGACCAAGTTCTGGACAGCGAAACCTACGCCCTAGCCGCTAGAGAACTGGGCCTGCCGGATCGGGCCCATGACCGCGGAGCTTTGCTCTTTGCCGATGGATCCCGCTTTGACGGAGAGGATCCCGTTGCTTACCTGGAGTCTGTGGCCATCCGGCAGGATCTGAAGCTGCAGGAGTACCGGCTCAGCGAAGTTTAGCTTTTGTTACCTTAAACTCTCGATTGGAAAACACCATGATGACCAGCTCCCGCACGTTCTCCTCACCGCTATCTTCTGCTTCTCCGGTTGCAGGACTGCCCCTTCTTTGTCTTCAGAATGTGGGCAAGACCTACTTCACCTCAGCAGGGCCCTTCGTTGCGCTGGAAAATATCAATCTGGAAGTGGCTGCCGGTGAGTTTGTTTGCATTATTGGCCACTCGGGTTGTGGCAAATCCACCTTGATCAACATGGTGGCGGGTTTTTCGACTCCCACTTCGGGATCCATTACCCTCAAGGGCCAGCCCATCACCTCCCCAGGGCCAGATCGGATGATGGTGTTTCAACATTATTCCCTTTTGCCCTGGCTGACTGCCTTTGAAAATATTTATCTGGTGGTGGATCAGGTTTACCCAAACAAATCCCGGCGGGAGAAAAGGGAAATCGTTGAAGAACACCTAGAATTGGTAGGTTTAGCAGAGGCAGCCCACAAGCGGCCCAAGCAGCTTTCTGGAGGCATGAAGCAAAGGGTAGCCATTGCCCGTGCTCTTGCCGTTCGTCCGCAAGTTTTGCTCTTGGATGAGCCTTTTGGGGCCTTGGATGCCATTACCAAGGAAGATCTACAAGATGAGCTGCTGGCCATTTGGCGGGATCACCGCTGCACAGTTTTGATGATTACCCACGACATCGACGAGGCTCTCTACTTGTCAGACCGTGTGGTGATGATGACCAACGGCCCCGCTGCCCATATTGGTGAGATCTTGACCATTCCCTTTGAGCGACCGCGCATCCGCTCCCGCATTATGGAAATGCCTGAGTTCTACGAATTGCGTAACCGCGCCCTTGACTTCCTCTATCGCCGCTTTGCCCATGGAGGGGATTGAGCTAGGGTTCAAAATACTTGGAGAGGGAAGTTGATGGCCGCTGCTCCGGTTCAGGTAGTTCCAACCGATCTCCCAATGGAGGAGCGGGTCTTGCCCTGCCCAAAACCCTTGCCGACTATCTGGCCAATCCAGTTGCCCAAACCAAATGGGTAGATGGCTACATTGTGGAGAAAGTGGGGCAAACTTTAGGGGATGCAAAGCTCCAAACCCGACTTCTCTTCCGTTGGCTCGGTTATGTTGAATGTCAGCCATTGGGGGGTATGGTTTTGGTGAAGGCTCCCGGCCAAACCAAAGGCAAAGTCAGAAGACCTGATGCTGCCTACTCATCTCCAGATTTAATCCAGCAATTTGGAGAGGATATTGCCACGCTACTGCAGAGCTATCCTCTGGTTGAGGAGATCTTCTCTCCAACCGACTGTGGAGAAGATATTTTCCTAAAAGCCCAAGAGTATCTCAGCTCCGATGTACTGGAAGTCTGGCTGATTTTTCCCAAAAGCAAATTTATTTTTATCCAGACTCAGGATCGCCACCTTTGGCTAACCGAACAAGAGACTGCCAAAAGCCAGGTTGTATTGCCCGGATTTGAGATCCAAGTGGCCGATCTCCTCGGCTAAGAGATCCTTAACCTGATGGCCTATCGGGATCCAAAATGCAAGACACTTATCCATCCTGACAGGGATCCCAACTCATGGTGACCGCGATGGAGTCGGAAAAAGCTGTCATCAAAACCCTATGTCCCTATTGCGGTGTGGGATGTGGATTGGAGGCGGTTTCGACAGCCTCAGGTGACTGGAAAATGAGAGGCGACCGGGAGCATCCTTCCAGCTTGGGGATGGTCTGTGTAAAGGGGGCTACGGTTCTGGAGGCAGTTGGTCGGGATCGGCTGCTCTATCCCCTGTTTCGGGAGAGCTTGGGCCAGCCCTTTCGTCGCATTTCTTGGGATCAGGCTTTTGAGGAGATGGTTTCTCGGCTGCGCCGCCTCAAAGACAACCCCCACTCCATAGCCATGTATGGATCGGGGCAGTTGCTCACTGAAGACTATTACGTTGCTCAAAAGCTCATTAAGGGCTGCCTGGGCACCAATAATTTTGACACCAACTCGCGCCTGTGCATGTCCTCAGCCGTCTCGGCCTACACCCAATCCCTGGGATCCGATGGCCCCCCCTGCTGCTACGAGGATCTCGATCTCTGCAATCTGGCTTTTCTGGTGGGCACCAACACCGCCGAGTGCCATCCCATTCTTTTTAATCGCCTGAAGAAGCGGCACAAGCCCGGATCCCCCCTCAAAATGGTGGTCGTGGATCCCCGGCGCACTCAGACAGCAGAAGCTGCCGATCTCCACTTAAAAATTCGCCCCGGTACGGATATCGATCTTTTCAATGGGATTGCCCATTTGTTGTTAAAGTGGGGATCCATTGCTGCTGATTTTATCGAGGGCTTCACCCAAGGTTTTGCTGAATATGCAGCTTTGCTGGCCGATTATGAACCGCAGATTGTAGCCCAGCGCTGCGGAATTGCCACCGAGGATTTGATCGAAGCAGCCAAGCTTTGGCAGGGATCCCAGAGAGTTCTATCCCTTTGGTCGATGGGCCTAAACCAGTCCAGCGAGGGCACCGCCAAGATCACCAGCCTAATCAATCTCCATCTTCTAACTGGGCAAATTGGCCGACCGGGGACGGGCCCCTTTTCCTTGACCGGCCAGCCCAATGCCATGGGCGGTCGAGAGGCAGGGGGGTTATCTCATCTGCTGCCGGGATATCGGCTGGTGAGCCATCCCCAGCATCGGGCAGAGGTGGAGCAGGCTTGGGGTTTGCCCAGCGGTTCCCTCTCTCCCTGCCCAGGGCTGACGGCCACCGAGATGATTGCCGCTCTGGAGACGGGATCCCTGCAGTTCTTTTGGATTGTGGCCACTAATCCTTTGGTGAGCTTTCCGGATCTGGAACGGGTCAAAAAAGCCCTGAAAAAGTCTCCCTTTACTGTTTATCAAGAGGCTTATTACCCTACGGAAACGGCAGAATATGCCCATTTGCTTTTGCCTGCCTGTCAGTGGAGCGAGAAAACCGGGGTGATGACCAACTCCGAGCGCAGGGTTACCCTTTGTCAAGCCTTTCGAGACCCCCCTGGCGAAGCCCGACCCGATTGGGAGATCTTTGCTGAAGTGGGGCGCAGGTTGGGCTTTGAAGCGCAATTTTCCTTCCAAACCGCGGCAGAGGTTTATGCAGAATTTGCCGCCCTTACCGCAAATCGCCTCTGCGATCACTCCGGCCTCAGCCATGCCCTTTTGGCAGAACAAGGCCCTCAGCAATGGCCTTATCCCAAAGAAAGAACCTCGGCCCCTAAGTCCACTCGCCTCTACACAGATTGGCGTTTCCCGACCCCCAATGGCCGCGCCCGCTTTATCCCCCACCATTCCCGTGGCCTAGCAGAGCCGCCGGATCCCCAGTTTCCCTACATATTAACCACGGGCAGGCTTTACGGCCATTGGCACACCCAAACCCGCACCGGCAGGATTGAAAAAATCAAGCACATGCACCCCCAACCCTTTATTGAAATCCATCCTCGCGATGCGGAAAAACTGGGCATCCAAGATGGAGATTGGGTTCAAGTGCGTTCTGCCCGCGGACGGGCCTATTTCCCGGCCAAGATAACTGCCAACATTGCTCCCGGTACGCTATTTGTACCCATGCACTGGGGATCCCTCTGGGCAGAACAAGCCGAGTGTAATGCCCTTACCCATGACATCAGTTGTCCCGATTCCGGACAGCCGGAATTAAAAGCCTGTGCCGTTGCTCTTGAGAAAGCCGACCCACCGCTCAAGCAATCCCCTCAACTCTAGATTTGGTTCCTAATCGAGGTTCCCATGACTCTGTTTCAGTTTGAGCAAGATTTTGCCGACTCTCTGCGATGCATCCCCATGACCTTGCGCCTAAAGCTGGATTTGTGCGGGATCAAGCTCAAGCTCCATCAATGGGCCAAGTTTTCCTTAGAAGAGCGGCGGAAGTGTGTTGATTGGCCCTCTGAATCTCCACAGGATCTAGAAGAACTCCGCAACCATCTGCGCCATTTGGTTCGCTCCATCTGCCACGAAGAGGCGCAAGAGATTCCCATTGATCCCCAGCCTGAATGGCAAAATCCCAACCAGATCCCAATGGCTGTCCAACAAAAAGCTCAAGACCTGGGGATCCGGCTTGCCCTCGATTTCTGGAGAAACTTGCACGATATCCAGAGATTTGCCTTGCTGAAGTTGAGCCGATCCCATCACGAAAATAAAAATTTCTTGCCCGCTCTGCGAGAGTTTGGCCTGAAGATGGCGAGGGATGGTGATTGCAGTTACTGTAAACTACCCGGCTCCGACCGCTAAGCGGTACGGAGCGGGCTTTCAGTAGCCCTGAGCCTGTTCTGCTCTACCAGAGAACAAAACAAGCCCGAACCTCTAGGCTGGTTTACGACAGCCCCCAAGAGCGCAATCACATTCGCACCATTCAAATCCGCATCCCCTTCCCATCCACAGTGCCCACACTTGAACGACTTGCCACTGCGATAGGATTGCGCAGGGTCGGGATGGATGTGCAAACACCGGTGGCAGGTCTGCGACGTGTAGGCAGGCGGCACAAGAATCAAGGGAACCCCTGCAACCCTCGCCTTGTACTCCAGAAACTGACGTAGTTGGTAGAACGCCCAACTGTTAGCCCTACGCCTTTCGGTTTTGCTGCGTGGCTGTTGATTGACTCTTTCCCGGATCCCTGTCAGGTCCTCCAGGGCGATAGCGCTGTTGGTAGCTTTTGCCCTAGAGACAATAGCTTTGGAGATGCGATGATTGACCCACACTTGAAAGCGTCTCTCCTTGCCAGACAGCCGTTGCAGCAGTTGACGGCATCTGCGCCGCGAACTGCGTGTGCCCTTACTGGCTTTGCGTTGGAGTACCGCCCTCAACCGGGAGTAGTGGTCTCGGACTCTGTTCAACTGCTGTCCATTCCAGTTGTCCCCCTCTGACGTATGGGCAATATCTGTCCTTCCCAAGTCCACCCCGATCACCTTGTCGGTATCTTGTTGCTTGGGTGGTTTTTTCTCTACGCAAATCTGGATGTCGTAGGAGCCATCCTTCCGCTGGAATAGGGTGGCCGATTTGGGGTTAGAGCCAGCCAGCATTCCCCTCTGGTAGTTGCCAATGGCTAGCTCAAAGCGTTCTCTTCCATCAACCGTGGCAAGCGACACTGTCCAGTCTTTCTCGCGAAACGAGAAGATACGTGCATCGTAGGTAACGAACCTACGCTTGAACTCTTTAACTGGACGGTTGCGCTGTCTCGCCACTTTGCGAGCGCCTGCCACCCGTCTGCAGACCTGCTGGGCCAGATTACTGGACAAGCCGAACCGGGCTCGAATCTCGTAGTAGCAAAGGGATTGCAGTTTGACCGCGTTGACGATCTTCTCCGGCGTGTTCTGGTTGACCCAGTTCAAGGCTTGGCCAAAAGCCTCCATCGTCGCGTCCAATTTGGCGGCTTGCGACTGGGACGCCTTGAGCTTACAGGAGACGGTCAGGACTTGGCTCATAAGTTCATTGTACTTCATCAAAGCGCATTCCTCCCGGCACTGACCCTACGGGTACAGTGCGGGGCTCCTGCGATTTCTAGCTGAATCTATTTGAGAGAGATAGTCTCCTCTGCCATGCGCTGCCACAGGCGACCACCCCCAACCTCTTTTCCACCAGGGGAGAGGAGAGCGAGGAAATCCCTGCCCCAAGGGATCCAGGTCTGCGACTGCAACGGCTCAAGTGAGCTGATGCGGGATCCCTCTCGACAGGGGAGGCTCGGCCTTGGCAATATCCGTGCCTAGTCAAAGCAGAGGGCTATTGTTAAGGAATCTAAAGTAAAGTTGAGCTTTTGATATCACTGTTGCCGTCTTGTTACCGAAAGCGCTATCGTCTAAGCATCAAAGCTTTTTTCAAAGCTGCTTTATGGGCCCTGGAGGAGCGACCCCTCTGGGGCTTCTTCCATCCGGCTGCAGCTGAGAGGGCAAGGGATGGCTTTATGGGGTAGGGATCACTCCTCGGCGGACGGCAGGCCCCAGGGCGTGGCTGCCGATGTCAGAACGATAGTAGGCCTTGGGAAACTGCACTTGCTCCACAGCTGCGTAGGCTTGGCGCAGGGCCTCGGATAGGGTTGCCCCTTGGCCGGTAAGACAGAGAACGCGCCCGCCATCGCTCAGGAGCTGCTTGCCTGCCTGGCGGGTACCCGCATGAAACACCAACGCCCCCGTGGTGGCAGCTGCATCCAAGCCGGAGATGGGGATCCCTCGCTCGTAGGCATCGGGATAGCCTGGGGCTGCCATCACCACGCAGGCGGCATAGCCGGGTTTCCATTTGAGCTGGATTTGGGCCAGCCGTCCTTCTATACAGGCCAGCAGCACCTCGTCCAAAGGGTTTTCCAGCAAGGGCAGGATGACCTGAGCTTCGGGATCCCCAAAGCGGCAGTTGTACTCCAACACGTAGGGATCCCCACTGGGCGTGATCATCAAACCGGCATAGATCACCCCCTGGTAGCGGATGCCCCGCCGTTGCAAAGCCTCCAGGGTGGGATCCAGGATCTGGGTTTGGATGCGGGCCAACCCTTCTGGAGTGACCAGGTGATCCGCAGGGGCATGAGCTCCCATGCCGCCGGTGTTGGGGCCAGTATCGCCCTCGCCAAGGCGCTTGTAGTCCTGGGCAGGTGGCAGCGGCACACAGATCTGGCCATCGGTTAGAGCCAAAACCGACACCTCCTGGCCGGGGATAAACTCCTCGATCAGCACCTGATCGCCCGGCTTGGCCAGGGCAGCTTCTAGAGCTTGCACGGCTTCTTCCCGGTTTTGGGCAACGGTTACCCCCTTGCCGGCAGCCAGTCCGTCTTTTTTGATGACCACTGGGAAACTCTGGGAGTCGAGATAGGCCACAGCGGCAGATAGCTCAGCAAAGCCGGCAGCGCGAGCAGTCGGGATCCCCGCCTCTTGCATCAATTGCTTGGCCCAGAGCTTGCTTCCCTCCAGTTGGGCGGCGGCGCGACTGGGGCCAAAAATGGGCAGCCCCGCTGCCTGAAAGGCGTCCACAATTCCCTCCACCAGGGGCAGCTCCGGCCCCACCACCGTCAGGCGGATCCCCTGCACGGTAGCAAATCGCACCAGCCCCTCGATGTCGGTGGCCGCCAAAGCCACCGATTGGCAGCGGGGCATCTGCTGGGCGCCGCCGTTGCCAGGTGCCCAGTAGACCCGAGTAATCTGGGGAGACTGCAGCAGCTTCCAGGCCAGAGCGTGTTCCCGTCCCCCGGAGCCGATGACCAAAGCCTGCATTGTGCTATCTCACTTTGTAAACGCCTTGTAAACGCCGCTTGGTTATTTTGGGATCCTTCCCGAACATTCCCCATTAGACCATGTTCCCAAGGGGTTTCAGAGGATCCAGGCTAGTTTGACCTCAGGGGACGGCCCCGCCAAGTCCAGTTGCGCCCGCTGGTGGTGCGGATGGCAGAAGCCAAGATGATAGCCGCCGTCACCCAGCCTCCCACCGCCGTCAGCCACCAGTAGCGCAGGGGCAGGTGGGCCCAACGCCACAGAAGCAGGCGGATGACCCCTTGGCCCAGGATCCCGGCCAGGCTGGCCGCCAAGACCTGCAGGGATCCGGTGGCCAAGGCCAAGATCAACCCCAGCCAAGGCAAGCTGCAGAGGCCCAAGACCGTGACCATTGCCAACACGGCCAAGGCCCAGTTGCGCTCCAGGCCCAGGAACCAGTTTTTCGTCCACCCTTCCCAGAGGGCGGCCCCATTGGCGTACATGCGGCTGCGCACCCGCGGCCCCCCCAGGCAGATCTGCAGGCCGAGGCCGGCCGCTTTGATGCGCTGTCCCAGCGCCACATCCTCGATGACCACCTCGGCCACGCCGGCGTGTCCGCCCACTTGCTCGTAGGCGGAGCGGCGAAACAGCATGAACGGCCCGAAGGCAAAGGCCTTGGGACGCTTGGGATCATTCACGGCGGCAAAGTCGTAGCCTGCCGCCAAGATGACCATCATGATGGGCTGCACCAGCCACTCGGCCAGGCAGCCGCACACCAACTGCGGCCCCACGCTTACCAGGCCGCTGCCGCTTGCCAGCAAATGTCCTAAGGCGGCTTCGATGGCTCCACTTTCCAGCCGCACGTCGCAGTCGAGAAAGAGCAGGTAGTCGGGGGGATCAGGCTGGGCGGCTAGGGCGGCAACGGCTTGGGCACAGGCCCAGTTTTTGCCCACCCAGGTCTGGCCTTGGGGGCGGGGATCCCCTTTGAGCAGGTGCAGCCGCGGATCCTGTCGCTTGGCGGCCAGTCCCTGGGCCAGCTCCCAGGTGGCATCGGTGGAGTCGTCGTCCACCAGCCACACTTGCAAGGGGGCGGCGGTGCTGTCCAGGATGCTGCTCAGGCAGCCCACCACGTTCTCCGCTTCGTTGTAGGCGGGCACGATCACCGCCAGCCGCTCCATGGCCGCTGCCACTGCTGCCGCTTGCTCCGGCGAGGGATCCCTCAGCCAGGGGGAGGCCCGCAGCGCCCGCCACAGCCGCAGCGCCACCAACGCAATGGCCAGGGCCGTCGGCGCCAACACCCCCGCCAGGATCTCCGGGATCCCCACGCTTGCTTCCCTCGCTTAGATACGAACGGCTTTGCCCATGCCCTGGCCCTAGGATCTCCCAATCCTCTAAGCAGACAGCGCCCCTTCTACGATATCGCTGTAGGGGCGGGGAAAGATCAGCCAAACCTGGCTTTGCGTTTCCACCAAAGCCCGCACCAGCGGCGAGAGCTGGGCAATTTCTGCGTAGCCGTCTTCGGTTTTGAGCTGGATCCCTTGGTCGTAAAAGCTGTAGCCCTGGACGTGGGCGGAGCGGATTCCCAGATAGCTTTCTGGATCCAAGCCATCTCGCTGCATCTTCTGGCTTAGAGTTGCCACCAGCTCTTGGCGTCGCTCGGCTGGCAAGCGGGTGAGGTTGCGGGCTTTGAACAGATCCCGCTCCAGGTAGCGCCGCGCCAGATCCGCCAAGATGGGATCCTTCCCCACCATAGCCCAAAAGCGGAAAGGGTAGCTGAACATCACATCGTCAGCGGCCAGGTAGAGGGGCAAAGGCAGCTCGAAGGGATCCCCCTTTTGCGCCGCCAGCGCGGCCCAGCACCAGGCGCTCAGGATGGGATCCAACTCGATCTCCCCCTTTTGCAAAAGGATCTGGGCCCGCTTGAAGAGGCGATCCAAAATGAAGCGGGCGCAGAGGCTCTTGGGGTGCTGGTAGACCTGGGTGTACATGAAGTAGCGCACCACCAGGTAATGTTCGATGGCTCCCAGGCCTTTGCGGGCGGGAATGGAGAGGGATCCCGTCTCCGGGTCGTAGTCCAACACCGTGAGGATGCGATCCAGATCCAGGTGGCCGTATTGGGCGCCGGTGAGCAGGCTGTCGCGCATGAGGTAATCAAAACGGTCGCAGTCCAGTTGGCTGGCAATGAGCTGCCCCACCAGCGGCAGGGGGAAGCGTTTCTGCCACACCTGCTCCAGTTGAGCGGGCAGTTGCGGGTCGAACTCCGCCAGAAGAGTCGCCACCTGGGGATCCTCGCGTACAATGCGGGCCGTCCAGACCTCATGGCGGCAGCCAAAAATCTCCTCCCCTGCATGGCTAAAAGGAGGGTGCCCAATGTCGTGCAGCAGGGCGGCAACCAGGGTAACGGCGCGGTAGGGGCGCAGCTCCGGGTAGCGGCGGGCCAACTTGTCGAGCAGCCGCCGCGTAACCTGCAGCACCCCCACCGAGTGGGTAAAGCGGGATCCCTCGGCCCCGTGGAAGGTCAAAAAAGCGGTGTCCAACTGGCGGATGCGGCGCAGGCGTTGGAAGGCCGGTGTGTCGATGAGGCGAATCAGCAGCGCCTCAACCGGATCCCCGCCATCCAGGCTGATGGCGCCGTGCAGGGGATCGTGGTAGGTGCGGGACTTGCAAAAGCGCAGCGCCATACTCCCACCATACTCGCCGATTGGCCGATCTTTGGTTAGCCTGTCTGGGGGGCTTCCCGCCCCGCCCGACCTCTGCCCAGTCTTTCCAAAGCTACCCCCTTGCACCTGCTTTCTTTGCCGACAGATGCAAGCGTCCAGATACCGAAAAAACCGACCTCCAGACCCTCAGACGGCTGGGCTGCTCCTCCTCTCAATCCTAATTTTGCTGCTCGGATCAGGGCTAGCCGCCTGTTCTGCCGCTTCGAAATCCCCTCTGCCTGCTGTGCCCGGCCCACCCGCCCTCACCCGCTACGTTGCCCTGGGAGCCAGCGATGCCGTCGGCTTCAACGCCTCCATCTCCTGCGATGGCCCGGCCAACGCGGCCGGCACCCGTCCGCAGCGCTCAGAACCCCTGGACTGCCCCAATGGAACGGGGTATGTCCCTCGCCTGGCCCGCCTGCTGCCCGGCCCGGTGGAGCTCATCAACTTGGGCCGCTCGGGAGCGGTGCTCAGCCCGGCCATGCAAGCCCTGCGGGAAGGGATCCCGGCCAACCTGCTCCAGGATCAAGTGCCGCGCATCCCTCCCAATGCTGACCTAATCACCATCTGGGTGGGCGGCAACGACACCAACGCCATTGTTTTTGCCGCCGCCCAACGGGCCCTGCAGGGGGAGGATCCCTTGCCCTTTGTCGAGCGCCAGATCCAACAATTTGCCGCCGACTACCAAACCCTGCTGCAGGCGGTGCACGCCCGCGCCCCCCAAGCCCGCCTGGCAGTGGCCAACCTGCCCAACTTTGCCCTGATCCCCTTGGGCCAGCAGCAGCCCAGCAGCCTGCGCCGACTGCTGGCTCTGGTCTCCGTCGGCCTCAGCCAACGGGCCATCAACCCCTTGAGCCAGCAAGGGATCCCGGTGGTGGACTTGCTCTGCGATCCCCGCTCCTACCGCCGCGAATCCTTCTTTCCCGGCCCGCTGGCCGACGGCTTCCACCCCAACGACCGGGGCTACGCCGACCTGGCCGAGGCCTTCCTGAGAGCCCTGCAGCAGCCCGTTCCGCCCCAAAACCGCTGCCCGCCCTTTAGCGACGTGGGATCCCTTTCTCCCGAAGCGTTGGCCGCCCTTGGCAAGGCAGAGCTCTCTTCCAGCAGCTTTCCGGCAGCAGAGCTCAACCCCCCCGGCCCAGGGAAGAAGGAGGAGACCTGAGCGCCAGCCACCCGGTCTTACGAAGCCGCCACCGCCGCCGAGGAGCGCCGCCGCCGCCCCAGGGCTATCCGTTCCTGTTCTGTCTTCGTCTCCCCTGTGGGCAGAGCAGTTACAGGTACAGACTCCTCCTCAGGCGATTGCACAAAAACCAGCACCGTCGGCTTGCCGGGCAACTGTTCCCGCACAAAGCGGCGCACCACCCGCTCCACTTCTGCCTTGAGGCCGGCCCAGTCAATATCCAGCCTGCCCCGCTCCAGCGAGCGGGCAAAGCGCGGCCAAGCTTGCTTGAGGGTGTCCTCCAGCAGGGGTTTCAGGTCGGATCCCTTGAGAGAGGTGCCCTCGCCTGCTAGGCCCAAGCTTTGCACCTGCGGCGTGCAGAGCAACTGGCCCCTGCCATCCAAGCTGATCACCACCGTCAGCATGCCATCTTTGGCCATCTGCTGGCGCTCTTGCAGCATCTCGTCCATCACCACCCCATCGTGGGAAGCGGCGATCATCTGCAGGCCAGAAGGCACTTTGTCTACAATGGCAATGCGCTCCTGGTTCACCTCCACCACATCGCCGTTGCCGATGATCACGATGTTTTCCCGCGGGATCCCCATGCTCATCGCCGTTTCGGCGTGCTTGACGAGCATGCGGTACTCCCCGTGGGTAGGAACAAAGAACTTGGGGCGCGTGAGGGCGATCATCAGCTTTTGGTCTTCCTGACAGCCGTGGCCGGAGACGTGTAGCCCCTTGTCCTTGCCGTAGATGACATCGGCTCCCAGCTCCATCAGCTTGTCGATGACCCGCGTTACTGCGAGCGTGTTGCCGGGAATGGGGTTGGCCGACCAAATCACCGTGTCTCCTGGCTTGATCTGCAACTGCGGATGCTCGCCGTTGGCAATGCGGGTCAGAGCAGCCAGCGGCTCGCCTTGGGATCCCGTGGTGAGGATGATCACTTTGTCGTCCGGCAGGCTGTTGATGACATGCATCGGCTGCAGCGTCTCGTCCTTGCAGCGGATGTAGCCCAGGCGCCGCGCGTGAGCCACCACGTTCAACATCGAGCGCCCCAGCAAAGACACCACCCGGCCCTGCTGCTCAGCAATCTGCAACACCAAGTTGAGGCGATGTACCGAAGAAGCGAAGGTAGTGATGATCACCCGTCCCTTGGCTCCCGCAATCGCCTTGGTAAGGCCTGGCACTACCGAGGCTTCGGAAGGAGTAAACCCGGGCACCTCGGCGTTGGTGGAGTCGCTAATCAGACACAGCACCCCCTTTTCCCCGTGCTCGGCCAGCCGCTGCAGGTCGAAGCGCTCCCCATCCACCGGTGTGTGGTCGATCTTGAAGTCGCCCGTCTGGATGACAACACCCACCGGCGTGTGCAGAGCCACCGTGAAGCTGTCGGGAAAAGAGTGGGTATTGCGGATGAATTCGGCAAAAAAGTTCTTGCTCAGGGGCACGATATCTCGCGGCCCGACCGGGCGCAATTCTGTGCGGTTCAACAGCCCCACCTCGCGCAGCTTGTCCTCCAGCAGCGCCAGCGCCAAACGCGGGCCATAGATAACCGGAATGTCGAATTCTCGTAGGTGATACGGGATCCCGCCAATGTGATCTTCGTGGCCGTGGGTAACTACCATCCCCCGCACCTTGTCCCGGTTTTGCTTGATGTAGGTCATGTCCGGCAGCACGATGTTGATGCCGTGCATGCTCTCATCGGGAAAAGCCAAACCGGCATCCAGCAGGATGATGTCATCCTCGTAGCGGAAGGCCCAGGTGTTTTTGCCGATCTCCCGCTCGCCTCCTAGCGGGATCATCTGCAGAGAGGAAGTGGGCTTAGCTGCCGAAGCCGCAGGACGGGAAGCGATCGAAGTAGGTGGTGTTGGCATACTAGCTTTAGATCCTCAACAGTGACAGTCAAACAACAGACGAAAACTGGTATAGACAAATCCCAGCAAACTTACCCGCAAGGTCATAGGTAAAAGGCGGATTCCGCTGTTGCAATTTACCTCTTTCCCAGTTGGGAAAAAGCAAAAATTAGAAGGAAAACTGTCTTAATCACAGCTCAAACGCCACAGAAGACCCCCTAACCCTTAAAAAACTCTCGTCATGGTAAAGGTAAAACCTAAGAAAATAATCGAATCATGAAGCCTTCGCCGTCCTTCGTTCGGATCCCTGCGCTTCAGCCAGGAGGCCCATTTCTTGCAGCACTTGCCGTAAAACCTGTAAAGAACCGCCCTGGAGAGGCACCAGCGGAGGGCGCACCTGCCCCACTAGCCAACCCTGCATCTCTAGCGCTGCTTTGATCGGAACAGGGTTGGTCTCAATAAACAAAGCCTTAAACAGCGGAAACAGACGCAAATGATAAGTCAAGGCTTGGTCGTGTTGTCCCCTGCTGTAGCTTTGAATCAATTCCTGCAGTTGCGGCCCAACTAAGTGGCTAGCTACACTGACCACACCGCTGCCTCCCAAAGATAGGATCGGCAATGTCAGAGAGTCATCTCCTGAGTAGATGCCGAAATGTGAGGGAGTGAGCCGCCGAATTTCCGAGACTGCGTCCATTATACCACTAGCTTCCTTGATGGCGACAATCGTTTCCAACTCCGCCAATTTCGCCACAGTTTCCGGCTGCAGGCTCACCCCCGTCCGACCAGGAATGTTGTAGAGCATGATGGGCAGGTCGCTGGCTTGGGCGATCGCCTTAAAGTGCTGATAGAGGCCAGCTTGGGTGGGTTTGTTGTAGTAGGGCACCACCTGTAAAGAGCCATCCAAGCCCAATTGGGCAGCTTTTTTGGTGGCTTCAATGGCTTCGCGGGTGGAGTTGGATCCCGTCCCGGCGATAACTTTAGCCCGACCGGCCACCGCATCTCGCACCACGCGGAACAGTTCGTACTCCTCTTGCCAGGTTAGGGTGGGAGACTCGCCGGTGGTGCCACAGACCACGAGACCATCGCTGCCATGGGTTACCAAGTAATCGGCCAAACGAGCGGCTTCTTCGTAGTTAAGCTCCCCCTCAGGTGTAAAGGGAGTCACCATTGCCGTCAGCACGCGACCGAAATTCACAGGTTGCCTCTCCCCATCAACCACACCGCTCGCCATCGCCGGTCTGTGACCCCGCAAAATCCAATGCTGCGGGCTAGAGCCTTGATTATCCCCTTATCATAGCTGCCTTTGGGCCAGGGATCCCGTTTGGCCGAGGGGGCTGCTTGCCAAGGCCCGGCTCACCGGTTGCTTCAGACCGGCTAAAAAGGAGATAACCTAGAGAGGGCAGACCGTTTGAACCCAGAATGTACGGCTGCTCACCAACTCTGCCTCCAGTCGTGGGGTCAGCAGCCTTCTTGCTTTCGACCTTTGAGCTTCGAGGATTGCGATGGACGCCCTAGCCGCCCTAAAAGCGCGCATCTCCGCCGACAAGTTCGATCCCAGCCGCTCTTTATCGGAGATGGAGATCCAAGAGCTGGTTGCCTATGCTACGGAAGCCCCCTCTTCCTTCAACATCCAGCATTGGCGGTTTGTTGCCGTCGCCGATCCTGCAGATAAAGAGCGCCTCAAGGCCCTGGCCTACAACCAGCAGAAGGTGGCGGATGCGGCGGTGGTGTTTATCATCTTGGGGGATCTGAAGGGCTATGAGAAGCTGCCTGAGATCGCCCAAAGGGCCGTTGCCGCCGGGATCCTCCCTCCTGAGCGGGCGGAAAGTTGGGTAAGCATGGCCCAAGCCACCTACGCCAACAACCCCACCTTGGCGCGGGACGAGGCGATTCGCTCCGGGGCGCTGGCGGCCATGGCACTGATGATCGCGGCGCAGGCGAAGGGTTTGGTGAGCGGGCCGATGATCGGCTTTGACCCTGAAGGGGTCAAGCGAGAGTTTGGGATTGCCGATCGCTACGTGCCGGTGATGCTGCTGGCGGTGGGCTACCCTGCGCCCGGCAACTTGCCGCGCAAGCCTCGCTTGGGGGTGGATGAAGTTCTGGCCTTTGGGCGAGGGCGGGAGTTTTAGCTAATCCGCCGTTCGCGCTAGCGGGACGTAGTCCTGGAAGCCCCGCTCTGTACCCCCCTATATCCCAGCCCCCCAGCCCCCCAGTCCCCCCGTATACGGGGGGATATAGGGGGGCGGGCCGGCCAGAGTCAGGATGAGAGGCGGGAGCGTTCAACAGGTACAATGCATTCATCATGAGAACCGCTTACCAGTACCGCTTGCGTCCTACCACTAGCCAGATAGCTCTAATGGAGCAATGGCTGCAGCTGCTACGTAGGCAGTATAACTATCGCCTGGCAGAACGGTTCAACGGGTGGGAGCAGAATCGCTGCAACAGCCACGCTTGCCCGTTGACAGTCTGCCATCTGCCTGTGTTGAA